>JAAEPL010000166.1 GCA_024232675.1 Planctomycetaceae bacterium | reverse complement strand
AATCCCAACACGCTTCATGATCCGTCCGCTTAAACCAGAGTGAGGAAGAAAATGCCAACGATCAAACTTATTTGCCTCGTCGCGGCCACGTTATGGTGTTGTGGTGATTTATCAGCACAGGGTGAAAAACAGCAACGCAAGCAAAAGTCGGGTCAGCAGCGTGGCGATTTTATGCAGATGTTTCAGCGTCTGGATAAAAACGGCGATAAGCAACTGACCGAAGACGAAATTCCCGATCGTATGAAGCAGCGAATCTCACGCATGGACTTGGACGGGGACGGTACGATCGACGCCGAGGAAGTACAGAAAATTGCCAAGCGGATGCAAGGTCGGCAAAAAGGTAAGGCCCAAGGTAAGAGCAAGGGAAAGGGCAAAAGAGGCGAAATGCAAAGTGGACAAGACTCCCAGAAAAGATCCGCGAAGCGCAAACGAAATGACTCGAAAAAGGGTCGAGCGGGGAAGGGGGCGGAAGACTCCGTTTCCTCCGCACAATTTATTCGCGGATTTAAGAAACGTTTGGATAAAAACGGTGATGGCAAAATCACCCAGGATGAAGCTCCGGATCGCTTGAAAAATAACTGGGAGCGAGCCGATAAAAATGGCAATGGGCAATTGGACGAAAATGAAATCAAGCAAATAGCTGCCATGGCGCAACGTCAGCGAGGCGCGGATAAAGGCAAGCAAAAGGCAAAAGGCAAAGCTAAAGGTAAGGGTCGGGACTCGAGCCAGAAAAAAGGGGGCGGTGTTAAGCCCAAGCCACCAGGTGGCAGCGGAAAATAGACGAAAGCAATTACTGAGGTATCAGCAGACGCTTGCCGAGTGTTCGATTCGGTAAAACTAAATTTGTTTTGTGGGTCACCCGATGAACCGATTCCATTCTTTTCTTTCGATAACGTGTACTTTGCTTAGCTGCATGATCGCTCAGGAACTCACTGCGCAGATGAGCGAATCAGAGGGGGTTGAGTTTTTCGAGTCGAATATTCGTCCGGTGTTGGTGCGAGAATGTTACGGTTGTCACTCCAACCAAACGGGACAAGCCAAGGGCGGATTAAAACTAGATACCAAGCAAAGTATGTTGTTGGGGGGCGACTCCGGTCCGTCGTTGGTGCCTGGTGATTTGGAAGAGAGCACGTTGTGGTCGGCGATCAACTATGAAGATTACGCCATGCCACCTAACAAGGCGTTACCGTCGAATGTCATCGAGGATTTTCGGATATGGATTGAGTCCGGTGCTCCCGATCCGCGAACTGGAGATAGCAAGTTGGCAATTCGTGGCACGGTCACGGATGAAGATATCAAACGGGGGAAAAAAGAATTTTGGGCTTTCCAACATCCACGAAAATCTGAGCCACCTCGCTCGGCTCGCAGCGATTGGGCCAGCAAACCCGTTGACCAATTCGTTTTGGCTAAATTGGAGGAGAATCATCTGCTTCCCGCAGAAGATGCCGATCCCCATACCTTGCTGAGGCGGTTGTGCTTTGATCTGACAGGCTTGCCACCCAATCCGGAGCAAGTTAGTTGGTTTTTAGAAAAATGGGAAAGCGACCCCGATAATGCGGTGTCCCATGTTGTTGACCGGTTGCTTGAAAGTCCGCGATTTGGGGAACGTTGGGGGCGGCATTGGCTTGATCTTGCTCGGTTCGCTGAGTCGTCCGGCAAAGAACTGAATTCGACGTTTCCTCATGCCTGGCGGTACCGGGACTATGTGATTGATTCGGTGAACGAGGATAAACCTTACGACCATTTCATCCGTGAGCAGATTGCCGGCGATCTGTTACCTACGAAGCGAGATCGGGAATGGACAGAGCATTTAGTAGCGACAGGCTTTTTGGCGATCGGCCCGAAAACCCTTACCGAACAAAACCCCCGTCAGTTCCGAGCGGATCTGATCGACGAACAGATCGATGTTGCCACGCGCGTGATTCTAGGAATTTCGGTAGCCTGCGCGCGATGCCATGATCACAAATTCGATCCGATTCCGCAAAGTGATTACTACGCGATGGCAGGCATCTTTGGTAACACGGATACGTATTACGGTACCTTGGACATTCGCCAAAATCGCCGCTCCAGTGATTTACTGTTAATGCCTGTCTCGCAAAATCTTTCGTTCAATAAATCGCTGGAAACAGACGACCTGGAAAAGCTGACGGATGAGTTGGCGAGAGTTTCCCAAGAGTATCGAGAGTTGGGTCGCCTGCGCAGAGAGGCGCGACAATCGAAAGAACCCTCAGCGAATTTTCAAAAAACGCAGCGAGCTTTTGCGCAAGCCGGCAACCGCATGGCAGGCTTGAAAGCGGTCGTGGATTCTTACGAACCTGATGGCACACCGAAATCGTTCTGCATGGGAGTGCAATCAAACGACAAGCCCGCAGATGCCAATCTGTTGGTGCGTGGTGAAGTGGATCAACCGGCACAGAAAGTGCCTCGCGGATTCGTGCAAGTCATTGGAGGAAAGAAACCAAAAATTCGCTCAAATTCATCCGGTCGACTGGAACTGGCGAGATGGATGACCGATGAATCGAATCCGCTCACCGCTCGTGTGATGGTTAATCGCATTTGGCAGCATCTTATGGGAAGTGGTTTAGTCGAAACGACAGAGAACTTCGGCTCGACCGGCTTGCCACCTACGCATCCTGCCTTGCTTGATTATTTGGCTGTTCAGTTCATGGAAAATGACTGGTCAATCAAATCGATGATCCGCGAGATTGCTAACTCTCGTGCCTATCGCATGAGTTCCCAATTCAATGCGGTTGCTTATGAAAGTGACCCGGATAATAAACTGCTGTGGCGGGCCAGCCCGCGACGCCTCGAAGCGGAAGCGATCCGGGATGCCATGCTGGATATATCCGGCAAGCTGGTCCTGCAGCGACCCGAAGGATCTGATGTGGCTCGTGGTGGCAGTTCCGTGGTTCGTAATGGGCAGTTGGCCAATACGGCAGATCTGCTTGGACAACTGAAGAGTTCCATCAGCATGGGCGAGCAAGGTAAGGCGTCGCGACGTCGACCGGGTATGGCAAATCGGCGAACCCGAAATCGTTTTTCAAACCGGGACAAAGGTCCCTCCACGGATCCGCGAGCGTTTTATCGAAGTGTCTATCTACCGGTCGTCAGGGATAGCTCGCCGAGGTCCTTGTCCGTTTTCGATTTCGCCGAGGCGACGATGGTCGTGGGGCGGAGGGAGACCTCGAATACACCCGATCAAGGTTTGTATTTCTTAAACAATCCCATGGTCATGGAATTAAGCCGTGAGTTTGCTAAGCAACTAATGGAATTTTCAGATGACTCGATGGAACAAGTGCAACGGGCATTCTTGATCGCTTATGGGCGACCTGCCACGACAAGTGAATTGCAAGCTGCAGAAATATTTTTGGATGACCTAAACGTCAAAGGATCGAATCGTCAAAAGAAGATGGAAACGTTGACCTATCTATGCCAATCGATCATGGCCGCTGCGGAATTCCGTATCGTGAATTGAGGCTGCTCCCCTTCCCTGCGGGTTCCATACGATGGGTGTGGAATCGTCAAAAAACTATTCGGAATCGTGAAACGTAGCTTAGCTGTAAGGAAATTAAGATGACCATCGAACGAAACTTGTTCATCCCGAGCCGTCGTCAATTGTTGAAAACGATGTCGTCGGGGTTTGGTTACTTAGCCTTTTCTGGGCTCGCAGCGAAAGCCGCCGCAACTGAGCGGAGACAGCAGGAGGATTCCGGGCAAATCTCCAAAAATCCACTGGCGCCCAAGGCACCCCACTTTCCCGCCAAAGCCAAGCGTGTGATTTTTCTGTGCATGCGAGGCGGTCCTTCGCACATGGATACATTTGATTACAAGCCGCAACTGATGGCCGATTCGGGAAAGCGTGGCAAGTACCGAGGGTCTTTGTTGGGGTCGCCTTGGAAGTTCAAGCAGTGCGGCGAAGGTGGCTTGCAGATCTCGGAGTTATTTCCCCATCTTGCTTCGCAGGCCGATGAGCTCTGTTTATTGCGTGGCATGCATACCGATCAACCGATTCACCCACGCGCGATGACGCAGTTACATACGGGTAATCCTCAATTTGTGAGACCGTCTTTGGGAGCTTGGACTCTTTATGGTCTGGGGACTGGCAACGACAGTCTGCCAGGGTTTATTTCGTTAAACACGCCTAGTGGATCAGGACAAAATATTGGTAGCGCGTTTTTACCAGCCATTTACCAAGGCACGACCATCGGAAGGTCGGGTCGTGGCGGTAACCGTTTTGGAGGGTCCCGTAACAGCCAGGTCGTGCCAGATATTAAAAATGCAAATTTGTCGAAAAGACAACAAAGAAAGCAACTGGATTTTATTCAGGAACTGAATCGCGAAAAATTGGAACGAGATCAACATCAACCCGGTGTTGAGGGAATTATCGAATCCTACGAATTGGCTTTCCGTATGCAGGACAGTATGCCAGAACTCATGGATCTCGGTGATGAAACAAAAGACACGTTGGATTTGTACGGCATTGGTGACGATGCGACCAATAATTTTGGTCGGCAGTGCCTGTTAGCTCGTCGTTTTGCGGAGGCGGGTGTGCGATTTATCGAGGTGTCCAATGGCGGCTGGGATCATCATTCCAACCTGCAAACTGCGTTACCCAACTCTTGCCAGCAAATTGATAAACCCATTGCTGGTTTATTGGCCGACCTGAAACGTCGCGGCATGCTTGAGGAAACACTCGTGGTTTGGTCGGGTGAGTTCGGCCGGACGCCAGATAATCAAAGTGGAAACGGCCGCGACCACAATAACAAAGGGTTCACCAGTTGGATGGCTGGTGGCGGTGTTAAAGGCGGATTCAGTTACGGTGCCACCGACGAGTACGGATACGAAGCGGTGGAAGGAAAGTGCCATATCCATGATTGGCACGCCACAATTTTGCATCTGTTAGGCTTGGATCACGAACGTTTAACCTATCGATACGCCGGCCGCGATTTCCGCTTAACTGATGTGCATGGCAATATCTTGCGCGAGATCATCGCCTGATGAAAAGAAGCCGCGTCATGGCGACGTGACAGAATATTAGAACCCACGAGGTTTTGCCGGCGAGGTGCTGGTGCCCTGCTTCTGCTCAACCACCTTGAGCGTGAGTCCGTCAGAGGCCCGCAAGTCCACTTGGTAGACCATGCCGGACAGCACCTGAATGTAGCTGACGTTCCCATGGTTAGCCCGGATCCCCATGTCATCCTGCAGTTGGCTGTCGTTTGCCAATTCCCAGAATTGATCCCAGATCTTTTGTTCAAATTCGTTTTGCGGATCCCGCTCACCATAGGCAGTTGAAATGTTGGGATCGTTACGATCTAAGGCGTATCCTCCGCTGCGTTCATCAATGTCGCCGTAAATGGATTTGAATAGGCAAAGCGAAGTCGAGCGTAAGGGGTCTGCATCCTCAACATGCTCGTCATCAAATTTTACGACCCAACTGTCGACGAACATCAGATTTCCCCGCAATCGAAATTCGCGAGCTTCAGTGATCGGTACCCCCTCTTTATCGACTTCCGTGAACTTTACCAGGAAAAAGGGTTCGTCAGAGTCCTCATCGGTTCCAGTTTCTACGACCTCGATTAAAGCGCGTCTGCGATCAACCTTGATTAGTTTTAGGGCCGTTTGCGTCTTGACCAGTTTCTCTTTTTGTTCATTGAATTGCAGCTGTAACGCAGCCATCTCTTTTTTGATTTGTTTGGCATCCAAGCCGGGACGAATCCATTGTTCATAGCCGGCCCAACCGAGATAGCTGAAAATACCCAGGAAAGCCAGCAACATGGCCGTGCGTATCGAACTGTTGATTGTTTTGACGTTTTCCATGGTGTTTTTACTCATTGAAAAATGTACTCACAGCTAAATGTGCGTTGCGTCATTTCTCGACGCTTGGTGATCGCCGAACCCTACATGTATTCGTCAGAGGTCTGGTATTATTGGGTATTTTCGGGTTCTTTATTCTAGGCAATTAATATATTTAACGCAGCGGCGACTTTTTTTGCGGTAGAACGTGGGTTTTTCGTGTCTTGCCGCTTTCCCCACCCTGCGTAGTTGAGAGAAAAATGAAGGCTGTCTGTTTTCGCGATGTTGAACAAATCGAGACCATTGAAATAGAAGATCCCCGCATTGAAGCGCCAGGCGATTGTATCGTCCGCGTTCACATGGCAGGTTTATGCGGCAGCGATCTGCACCCGTTTTATGGACGAGAAACGGGGCTTGATCCCGGCACCGTCATGGGGCACGAGTTCGTGGGCGAAGTGGTCGAAGCCGGTCCCGATGTTAAATGGCAGGTCGGAACGATGGTGGGTGCCCCTTTTACGACCAGTTGCGGGGATTGTTTTTATTGCCAGCAGGGATTCTTCGCACGATGCGAACAAGGGCAGCTTTTTGGCTGGCGCGAGCGTGGCAGCGGACTGCACGGTGGGCAGGCAGAATGGGTCCGTGTGCCGCATGCCAATGGCACCTTGGTGCCGCTGAAGGGCATAGCCCCAGAGATTGGTTTGTTGTTGGGAGATAATCTCAGCACGGGTTATTACTGTGCGGAAATGGCTGAGACGGGACCGCGGGGTGTGTTTGCCATTATTGGTTGTGGCACGGTGGGGTTGTTGTGCGCCATGGCGTGTCAATCTCGAGGGGTAGAGAATCTATTTGCATTTGATCCTCAAACGCATCGACTGGAAGTGGCTCGCCAAATGGGCGCTCACGTTTACGATAACCAAGCGGAGTTTGTAGATGCTATCCGCAAAGCAACGGATGGCCGCGGCGCCGACGGAGTCATGGAGTTGGTGGGGTTGCCGGCCGCTCAAGCATTGGCTTTTCAGGTACTGCGTCCCGGGGGTATTTTATCGGTCGTCGGTTGTCATTGTACGCCGCAGTTTTCGTTCAGTCCGGTAGACGCCTTCGATAAAAATTTAACTTATCGAACCGGTCGCTGTTCCGCTCGGTTGTATTTTGATCAGCTGGGACAACTGGTTGAAAATTTTGAAACAGAGCTCGTAGGAATGATTTCACATAAGTTTTCGCTCGCCGACTCCGTCCGGGCGTACGATGTTTTCGCGAACCGCAAAGATGGCTGCTTAAAGGCAGCGTTTGATTTAACGCTTTGACGACTCCGTGACTTGGAGGTGCGATTCAATTTGCCCAAACACTCCAGAGGACGAGACCGATCCAGCCCAGAAATGTGAGTAAGCCAAGTCGGGCTCGCACACGATTTGAGGTCACGGCGATCACCGGGATGAGAACACTGGTTGTGATGGCCACGCGAATGGCTAATACCAGATTCATTTGGAATCCCACGGCATCATAAAATAATCGTTCCAGGGGTAACCAGATCAAGCCCGCCCCAATCGCTCCTGCCGATGAAACGAAGACGGCTTTTTGGAAATATCCGCTGGACTCGTGTAGCCGACAAACGATCGAGGCCAGGCTGATGATCAGCAGGGGTACGATAAAAAGGTAGCTGGCACCGGTAACGGTCAACGATGTAAGAATTGCCAATAGTGACCAAACCAGCCACACGCCAACCCAACTGGCTCGCCACTGCAGGCGGTTTCCAACGAGTCTTCCCAAGGTCAGCAGCAGCGAAACGCCTAGCAGCCAAAAACTAGCCTGAATCGGAAAGGGTTGAATGGGCATACCATTCTCGAATACACCATCCAAACGTAGCCCGTAATCCAGTAGCAATCCTGCTACAGTCACAGATGTTAGCCCCGCCAAGACTGCGACGATCGAAACGAAACCACTCGCGGCATGATCCACAGCTTCTTCGGGGAATTCCTGCCTTCCCAACCAGCGATAGAAAGAACTTAAACACAGGCAACTGAATAGACTCATCCAGATTGAAATGGATTCCGGCCAACGAAAAATACGAAAACCGATTAGGTCAAAATAAACCGCGGCGGTCTTCCTTTGAGCTTCGATGTCCTGCTTCATAATCGCCCGCAGCAGATTGAGAGTATTTTCTCCGTGGTGCTGTAGGCTGCGACGGTCCAGGTTTTTGAAGTTGTCATTCACGGTATGGTAATTTTTGACATCGCCGATGAAAGCGAAGTTGCACCCCTTCAAACCATGCTTTCGAAAGACCGTGAAGTCCGTGTTGTTTGGTAGTTGTTTGTATATTTCGTAAAAAAGTGAGGAGGCATAAGGGCGGCGTGCGGAATTGGCAAACGCTTCAATTAACCATTGACTGTCGGAGCTCGTTTCAAAAAGGATGCTCGGGCCGGTGGTGCCTCGCGCCTCAAGGTTAATAACGACGGAGGCCTCGTCTGCGAGTGGATGTTCCTCCACAAATTTTTGGGCACCCAAAAGTCCCAGTTCTTCACCGTCGGTAATCAAGAAGATGACATCTCTTTCGAGGGGAGGTTCGTCACGAAGCATGCGAGCTATTTCGATCAAGGCCGTTAGCCCAGCTCCATCGTCGGCTGCCCCAGCCGCTCCGGGAACGGAGTCGAAATGAGCCGACAAGATTACCGGGGCCGCATCGGTTTTACCGACCAAGCGGACAAGCAAGTTGGTCAGTGGTACGGTCTCGAGCGTGCTGCGGCGGTTGCGTGGCTTGGCTTGCGACTTGTGAAGCTCTACTTGATAGCCGAGCCGCTGGAATTCACCGATCACTTTTTGACGAAAGCTGTCGTT
>JAAEPL010000165.1 GCA_024232675.1 Planctomycetaceae bacterium | reverse complement strand
AGTACAGCCGTGGACGTCTTGGAGACGCTTGCCGAACAGCATGAGCTGCCGCAAAAAATTATCGGTTACCGGCAATTTGCAAAACTCAGAAGTACCTATACCGATGCCCTGTTGTCGCTGATTAATCCAAAAACGAAGCGAGTGCACACTTCTTTCATGCAAGATGTGGCAGCCACCGGCCGATTGAGTTCCCAAGATCCTAATCTCCAGAACATTCCGATTCGGACCGACGCCGGCCGGCAAATTCGCCAAGCCTTTGTTGCTGACCCAGAAAATTGGACGCTTCTTTCGGCCGATTATTCTCAAATCGAGTTGCGTATGCTGGCTCATTTCACGCAAGACGAGAATCTTTTAAATTCATTTACCTCCGGACATGATATCCACGCGGCGGTGGCGGCCGAGATCCACGATGTCGATCTCAGCGAGGTTACAAAAGAAATGCGTCGAGCTGCTAAAGCGGTAAATTTTGGCATCATTTACGGCCAAACACCTTTTGGACTCGGCAAGGCCATCGGCGTCAGTAAAGAGGAGGCCAGTGAATTTATTGACAATTACTTTGCCCGCTACCCTAGCGTCCGGGCTTTTACAGATGGCATCCTCGCCACAGCCCACCGTGACGGCCACGTGACCACGATTCTCGGTCGCCGCCGCCGAATTGAAGGTGTGAGGAACCCGGAAAATATAAAAAACCACCGTTTTTTAACCTTTCCAGAGCGGACCGCGATCAACACCGTGATTCAGGGGTCGGCAGCCGATTTAATCAAGTTGGCGATGCTGAAAGTCCATCAGCAGGTACAGTCCAGCGAGCTGCCCATGCGATTGTTGTTGCAAATCCATGATGAACTGGTGTTTGAATTTGATCCCCAACACAAAGACAGCATTCTCCCACTCGTCAGCGACTGCATGACATCTGCCGTGGAATTGCAGGTTCCGATTCAGGTGGATATGGAAATAGGTAATTGTTGGGGTGGGACTCAACCAATTGATTTTGCTGTAAATCCTGATAAGAAATTGGATAATTCGGCACGGGGAGAATATCCTGTAGACGGGTAAAATCTCGCTCGGCGAGTTGTTCGTAACCGCTTTTCGCGAATCCCGTATGAGACAGTCAGGTCTTGGGGAATTTTACTCAGGTCGAAAAACCTCGCCTGCCGCGGGCAAAAGTAAGTTTTAAGACCAGAAAAGAGCCACTTGCTGGAAACAAGATGATTGTCATTGGTGTCGTCGGCGGAATCGCGAGCGGTAAAAGTTTTGTGACTGAGCAGCTACAGTCACATGGCGCCGTGATTTTGGATGCCGATCGTATCGGACATGAAGTCTTGTTGCGAGAATCGGTAAAGCAAGCTTTGCGAGAGGAGTGGGGGGACGCTGTTTTTGATAGTGCTGGTGAGGTAGACCGGAAGCAATTGGCCGAAATTGTTTTTGATCCTGCCGAACCTGAACGATTAGAACAGCTGGAGCGTATTACCCACCCGTTAATCGCGGCCCAGTTGCAGCAGGAAATTGATCGTTTGGCAAACTCCGAGGGCGTGAATGTTCTCGTATTGGACGCCCCAGTTATGGTAAAAGCCGGATGGCATGTGCTGTGTGATTTGATTGTGTTTGTAGAGGCTTCGCTAGAGCAGCGGTTGGCCCGCGTGGTGGAACGCGGTTGGAGTGCTGAGATGTTTCACAATCGTGAAGCCATGCAGGCAGGTATTGATAAGAAACGTCAAATTAGTAAGCACGTGATTGATAATAACGGTACGCTAGAGGACGCGATTAATCAGGTTCGTGAACTTTGGGATGGCATTCAAAACAGGCAAACATTTAATAACCCGACCTCAGTAGACTAATAATGCAGGGGGCTTGCCCCGGCAGTAACTGATTCACCCACCACCTTTTTTAAAACAGCCCGTTTCTTCTTTTCAAAAACGCGGGAGCAGACAAATGGATAAGCCGAGAGATTTTCGTGGTGGTAAACCGCGTGGAACACAACGCGGTTCAAGACGCCAAACTAGTCGCAGACCTAGGCAACAAGGTTACGAATCTAACCGGCAAATTGACCAACGGATTCAGCAGTTGGAGTCAGGTGGGGATCCGCTTTCCTTGGCTGAGCAAATTGCTCACCAATACAATTTTGACGCCGTGCATGATACGCAAGAGTTCGATCAAGCGGAGCGCACGAACATTACTCGCCTGCAAAGAATGCCACTTGAGGAATTGATCGAGGCAGCGCGGACAGAGGGCGTAGCGGATCCGGAATCTAAGGCTCGTAGTGAGTTGGTTGTGGATGTGATCAAAATCCGCTTGCGAGAAAATGGCATGATGTTCGGAGAGGGGACTCTTGAGATATTGCCAGACGGATACGGGTTTCTCCGCAGCAACGACCATAACTATGGCGTATGCATGGATGATATTTATGTTTCTCCGAGCCAGATTCGGAAATTCAATTTGCGTACAGGTTCGTTGGTACGCGGGCAGATTCGGCCGCCCAAAGGTTCGGAGAAGTACTTTGCGTTGTTGCGAATAGCGTCAGTCAACGATGGAGAACCTGGGGACGCCACACGGAAAGCCGGGTTCGACGAATTGACCCCGCTGCACCCTAGCGAACGTGTGGTGATGGAGTCGGAGCAAAATGAAATGTCGACGCGGGTCGTGGATATGTTAGCTCCCATTGGTTTCGGGCAACGAGGTCTGATTGTTAGCCCTCCGCGGGCAGGGAAAACGATGCTGATGCAGTCGATGGCTCGCTCAGTATTGAAAAATCATCCCGAGGCTTACGTGGTTATCTTGCTGGTTGACGAGCGACCCGAGGAAGTCACGGATATGGAACGGGAGATCAAGGGCGAACGCTGTGAGGTTATTAGTTCGACGTTTGATGAAAAACCAAGTCGCCACGTTCAGGTTGCCGATATGGTGTTGGAAAAAGCTAAACGCTTGGTCGAGGGAGGTCGTGATGTAGTGATCTTTCTGGATTCCATCACGCGTTTGGGGCGGGCTTGGAATCAGGAGTGCCCGCAATCAGGAAAGACACTCTCGGGCGGATTGGACGCCAATGCAATGCAGAAACCAAAAGCCTTTTTTGGCTCAGCGCGTAAGGTTGAGGAAGGTGGGTCGTTGACGATTATCGCGACGGCATTGATCGACACGGGTAGCAAGATGGATGACGTAATCTTTGAAGAGTTCAAGGGTACCGGCAACCTGGAAATCGTCCTTGACCGCTCTCTAGTGGAACGTCGGGTTTGGCCGGCGATTGATATCAACCGCAGCGGCACGCGACGCGAAGAAAAGTTGATGGATCCAGAAGAATTTGAACGAATCTGTATGTTGCGGCGAGTGTTGTCGGAAATGAACCCGCCCGATGCGATGGAGCTGTTGACATCCAAGTTGCGGAAGGCGAAAACCAACGCTGAATTCCTCATGGGGTTGCAACCGGGCAAGTTATAAAAAGACATCCCGGAACGTAGCTGAAACGAGACCCAAGCTTGGAATTCTGGGCACACTCCCACCACACCTCATTTCCTCATTTGCAAGGCCGGTCTGTTGATTAATGAAATCAAGCCGTCAACCAAAGCGGCAGATTATTCTGGAAAAAGATTCGCCATCGTGGTGTCCACTTACAACGAAATGGTCACCGGCAAATTGCTTGAGGGTGCCGTCGAAACCTTGCAAAATCACCAGATTGCAGACGAGAGAATTGATGTCTTATGGGTCCCCGGAGCGTGGGAATTGGCGTTGGGTGCCAAGCAAGCGGTGAATAGCGGGCGATATGCTGGTTTGGTCTGTCTGGGAGCCGTGATTCGCGGAGAAACGACGCACGATCAACATATCAATCGGTTTGTCAGCATGGCTTTGGGAGAAATGTCCCTAGAATCGGGTCTGCCGATCGCCTTTGGTTTGTTGACGTGCAACTCGTTTGAACAAGCTCACGCTCGAGCAGGTGGCAAAGTCGGCAATAAGGGGCACGAGGCCACGATGGCAATGCTGGAAATGCTGCACCTATCAGAACAACTGAATCACATGTAAAGTTGGGCATCCCGGTCGAGGGTCTGGGGGCAATTTCCGATCGCAAACGGCCGGTAAAAGCTGCCCCCTCCATTGATTGTTCTTTTTCATTTTCGCGGTTTTATTAACGGAGTTACTTATGTCTCGTCGCCGTCGAGCTCGAGAGGTGGTAATGCAATTACTTTTCCGTGACGATATGAATGGTGTTGGGGATGGCAGTACCGACCAGCAGTTTCTCAGCCGGCGTTTGAATCGGAACGCCAGCCTGATTGGGTTTGCCGATACCATTTTGCAAGGTGTGCGGCAAAATAAAGAGTCCATTGACGAGAAACTGGAATCCACGACGGTTAACTGGAGTCTGGGGCGGATGGCAGTCACGGACCGAAATGTGATGCGAATCGCAGCTTGGGAGATTCTGTTTGGCGAGACTCCCCCGCGGGTGGCTATCAACGAGGCAATTGAGCTGTCGAAGCGTTATGGCGATGAGAATTCGTCGCGATTTGTGAATGGGGTACTGGATAAGTTGATGCAGGAGGCTCACACGGAATCTTAGAGCAGATTTCGAAAGTGTGGGCTTTCACCGTATGCATGGGCGACTCGGCCCCGATCGCCAAGTTTGTGCCTAACTGGTGCTCCTCTCTACCCCGTTAAGTCTTGGCGATTACGCCTATGGTTCGTTAAGATTCGGGTTCCTTTATTAAATAGCAGGTGCGAAAGACCCATGGCGATGTGGAAATTTGGCAAGAAAAAATCCGACGAGAAATCCGACGAGAAGGCCGCCGTTGTAGAGCCTCAAGAAGAGACTGCCCCCGCGGAAGTGGTCACGGAATCTCTTCCCGCTGAAACAAAGTCGACTCCCGTGGCCGATGACACGGCAGAGAAAAAGGGCGGCCTGTTTGGCAGGTTTCGCAAAGCCGTCAGCAAGACGGTGGCGGTGCTCAATACAGATATTCGCGACCTCGTCGGCGTCGAAGGTCGATTGGTCGACGACGAATTTCTGAAGGAACTATTTGCCCATCTGGTGAAAACGGACATGGGCGCGGGGCCCGCGGCCTCGATTCGCGATGATGTCGGGACTGAGCACCGAGCTCGTAAAGTCACCATGGATCAATTGGCCGATTCGGCGAAACGCACGATCCGCCAAATTATGGCTCAGGAGAGCGCCGAGATCCAATTCGCCCCTGCGGGCCCGACCGTGATTATGGTTGTCGGAGTCAATGGATCCGGGAAGACCACTTCGATTGCTAAATTGACCCATCTCTTCAAGCAGCAGGGCAAGTCCGTTGTGCTGGGGGCCGGCGATACTTTCCGTGCCGCCGCAGTCGAGCAATTGACCATTTGGGCCGAACGCCTGGGAGCGGAGATTGTGACGGGCAATTCGGGTAGCGACCCCGCATCGGTGGCCTACAAGGCCGTCGACAAAGCCAAGGAACTTAACGCCGATATCTGCATTGTGGATACTGCGGGTCGATTGCAAACGCAAACAAATCTGATGGATCAACTCACCAAGATCAAACGCGTTATGGCGAAAGTCATCGACGACGCGCCCCATGAAGTCTTGCTGGTGTTGGACGCAACGGCAGGTCAAAATGCCATCAGTCAGGCCAAGGGGTTTTCGGAAGCCGCCGATTGCACAGGAATTGTACTCGCCAAGTTAGACGGCACCGCCAAGGGCGGTGTGGCAATTCCTATCCGCCAAGAATTTGGTTTGCCCGTCAAATTTATTGGGCTGGGAGAAACACCCGACGCCTTCGCCCAATTCGATGTCGATCACTACGTGGACGCTCTGTTTGACCTCGCCAAGGAATAAGAAGACCAATGAAACTGATCATTGCAATTATTCAACCGCACATGCTCGAATCCGTCAAAGCGGCTCTCTCGGAAGTGGAGGTGTTTCGTCTGACGATCATGGATTGCCAAGGTTTTGGACGGCAACATGGAAAAACGGAACTCTATAATGCGGACGAATTTCTTGCGAATCTGCGACGAAAGGTACAATTACAAATTGCCGTCAACGATGAATTTGTGGAGCTTACGATTGCCGCCATCAAGAAAGGCGGCCGAAGTGGTGATGAAGGAGAGATCGGAGACGGCAAGATTTTCGTACTGCCCCTCGAGGACTGCATTCGGATTCGGACCGGTGAGCGCGGACCAGAAGCGATTTAATTCGGGGTAAGCTGAGTTACAGGCCGGTTTTTTGGGTGTGGGTTTTCTTAGTGGGCGGACTAGAAATTTTGCCCTAACCCCTTGGTCAACGCCATAAAGGCCGATTCCAGGTTAACCTCTTCTTCGCTAAAGCGGGTGATGCGGAAACCGGCTTCTACCAGTCGGGTGGGAATATCGAAATACTCCTTGATCCCTTCCTGTAGCGTGACAACCAAGAAACCATCGCCTTCGGTGACCTTTTCCACCTCCGCCATCGCTTCCAGCGTTTGGGCGGCTTGGTCCTTTTTTTCGGCAATGCCAATCTGCAAAATCATACGCTGCCTTACGCGCTGCATGACTTCGCTTACTTCTGCTGAGACGCTCATTACGCCCCGATCAATAACGCCGACTTTGTTACAAATATCGGCGAGCTCGGGCAGAATGTGACTGGAGACGACAATGGTTTTTCCCATCTGACCAAGTCGCCTGAGTAGATTCCGCATTTCGATTCGGGCTCTCGGATCCAATCCACTCAGCGGTTCATCAAGTAGCAGTACCTGGGGGTCATGCAGCAATACGCGGGCTAAGCCCAGACGTTGCGTTTGCCCGCGGGAGAGTGTGTTGGCGAAGGCATCTCGCTTGAAATCGAGATCGACCGTGTTCAGCATCTCATCGCAGCGTTTCCGCCGGGCAGTTCCCGTGATGCGATAGGCCGCTGCAAAGAACTCCAGATACTCGATAACTTTCATGTCGTCATACACGCCGAAGAAATCCGGCATGTAACCGACCAGTCGCCGAATTTCCTTGGGGTTGTTGTAGATCGAATGATCGCAAACGTAAGCTTCCCCCCAAGTGGGTTCCAGCAACGTAGCAATGATTCGCATCGTGGTTGTTTTGCCAGCACCATTGGGGCCAATGAAGCCGAACAGATCACCCTGTTTGAGATCTAAATTGATCGCATTAATGGCGAACATTTCGCCGTACTTCTTCGTTAGGTTTTCAGTCTTAATCACTGCGATTGGCCTTTAGATTTACTTACGCGGTTGCACCGGCAAAACGATGCGAAGCAGCGTCAAGCGTTTGTCATACTGATCGAATGCTGTGCCGTTGATTTTCAGCGGCGTTGTCGTGTCTCGAATTTGCCCCATCATGACGGCTCGACCCATTTTCAAATTCTGGCTCAAGTCGATAGGGGCGTGGTAGTTGTTGCTCAATTGAGTGTACGATTCACCCCCAATGAGCTCAAAAAACGACATCATCTGCGCGATGCGTGGCAGTTGGGTGCCGCGTGAATCCCAAGCGGCGCTCACCTCGTCTTCACCACGATTGTTTTTTCGTGTGTAGTAGCCCGCAATGGTCTTTTCACGAAGATCGTCCTCGAGCACGATCGTCTCTCCGGGACCTAAAGGGCGATCTCTGAGATGGTAGACCCAAGGGCCGTAAAGCACCACAAAGTCATACAGTGGTTTGTCCAGCGGGTTGGTGAACGTCCCGAGCAAAGCATCGCTGTTAGTGCTTTTGCGAAGTCCGTTTTTCAGCGGGCTTTCCAATTCACCATACCATGTGGCATGAAATGCCTTGGTGGAGGCGTTTTGCATCGGGATGGCTTGTAAGCTGCTGCCTTCAGCATTAATCGGTGAAAAGTAGGGTTTGCGATAAAGCCCTAGATCAGTTCGCGATTGCATGGAGCCCAGGCCTCGCCCGGGCAGACCCTGCCATGAAAGCCAGCCATCCTCGATCGCGCCAAAAAGTTCATTCTTGGCAGGCAATTGGATGTCGTAGGTGCGGGTAGAGGGACTGTAGACATGGGCCCACAGATTACCCCGGACCAGCCCCGTGGCGGCGTCCACGTCCACAAATTCGACTTGGTTTACTTGGGTATCTGGAGACTTCAGTCTGGTTGCCAAAATCCAAGCCAAGAGGCTGAAACCAACACAAATCAGAATGAAAGTGATCCAGGTCATCTCCATTTTGCCGACGACTCGTTTGAGGAAGAAAAAATCCCCTGGGCCAATCGCGAGAATGAACAGAGCTACCAGCAAGGCCACCAGCGTGAATGTGATAAACGATACCTGCCGGAATTGATCCATCCCGGCCCGCAGTTGCCCCACGATGTCTGAGAATCCAATGTGGGACATGCGGCCCCCGGACAATTCACTGTCACCGGATTCGATTTTGATACCGGTGGGGCTGAGAGCTCGAGTCAACAGGTTTTTCCGCCCGGACCAGCTCAAAACTGGTTCAGCGGTAAGATCCAAGCTGATGAAACTAACGTTCCCAAAACCATGAATCCAATGGATGAAGAGCGGATGCTCACCGGCTTTCCCGGCAACGGTGTGGCCATCCTTGGGCTCAATGACCGTGACGGATAGCTCGCGCCCTCCTGTCTGTACCAGTTGCTCGTTGACCTGTGTAAAAACTTCGATTGATCCGGTGTCGGATATGGCGACGGTTCCTTGGAGGGTGCCAGGGGATAAGTTACCCAGCACTTGCGTTTGGAATGGGGCGTCATAGCCAGGGCCGCCGGTTATGATTAATCGACCTCCCAGGTAGACCCATCGTTCGATTGCCGCCTGTTGTTTCTTGTTCAGAGGCGTGTCGAATTTACCGGGGGTAATAATCATGGTGCGAACCGACTCGTAACCAATCCAGTGCTCGGGCAATAGTCGCGGGTTGGTGACGACCGCCGTGGCATCAGAGATTTGGCGATCTAGTTCAGGTAGCAAATCGGTTCCCTCGACGCTGGCCGCTCCGGGATTCCAAAATGGAAATAGACTCAGTCTTGCTGTGCCGGGTAAGAAGGTATGGGACTCTCTCAGTTCGTCCAGTGAAAAGCGGCGACTTGTCAGCTGGTCACCACCTGCCTCGAGCAGGCTGACGGTCATACCTGTGGCTCGGCCCACACGTACCAAACCGTGCAGTGATTGCGATCCGTTTTTGGCGTCGGAGAGTTCAGGCGGTTGATCGTAGCGAATGGGGACTGCATCCCCGTCCAGGGTTTCGATCCTCAGGGTCGTATTTTCGGTCGCCGTTTGCTCGCTCAGTTTCACCGTGAACGGTACCCATTTCCCGAGCACAATCTTGCCATCAAAGCCCACGCTTAAGCGTTCGATCTCCGGAGTTTCCTGACCGGATGCCACGTCGGCAAAGGCGAAAATCAGAGTGCATCCCAAGAGTGCCCAGGCGAGCATCAGGCTCCCTGCCGGGTAAGAGTATTTCGGTTGACGAAGAGCGTCATTCATGGGGAATGGGTTGGGGGAGAGAAAAACGGCCAGGTGTCTCAAACAACCAGCATAATCCAATGGGATTAACAGGCCTATGGGCAGCATTTCGGGGTTTTCCGTGAGCCTGAACGTTTGGATATTTCATCGATACGTATCTTAAACTGGCAGTCGACCGGCTGTGCCCTAAAAAACAATAGGTGCTGGGTTCACTGGTACCCCCAAGTTACGGTTTTTCCGCATCGGGGCAGCTGCACTGGAATTTTTGGCAACCGGGGCAGCCCGTCCCATATTTGGCCGCCACCGCTTCGGACAGGTCGATGTCAGCGACGTTAGCGATCGTGAATAGCCAAGCGAGGACATCAGCAAATTCCTCGGCCAGATTTTCTCGATCGTCGGACCGCAGCGCCGAGGCTAATTCTCCGACTTCCTCCATGAACCACATAAAGGTCCCGGAGACACCTCGAGCCACGTCTTTTTCGTAGTACATCTTACGAATTAGTTGCTGGAAGTCGGTGATGCCGATTTCTGCCGGGCGATTCTCATCGGGTAGAGGGGCGGTTGAATTCATTTGGTGGCCCGTGGTTTAATTCGTTATCGAGAACGTTCGTATTGCCATGGCAGCGCCCACGACATGGAGGTGGTGCCAAATCACGACGTTTGATTTTCAGCGAATTTCGCTCCAGCCAAAAGCCCCCACGTGAGTCCCGCCGCATGAGCCGGTTGTTTAAAGTTTGTAGTAAGGAAGAGGTGCCTGCGGGTACCGCGTACAGTTACCAAGTTAACAACGTGGTTGTGGCTGTTTTTAATATTGAGGGCCAGTACTATGCGATCAATGATGCCTGCCCCCACGCGGGTGCCAGTCTTTCTGCCGGTTATTTAGACGGTTGTGTCGTGTCTTGCCCTTTGCACGCCTGGCGCTTTGATGTTCGCGACGGAACTTGGGTCGATAATCCATGTATTGCCACGGACGCTTACCCCGTCACCATTCAAGACGGCGACCTGTTTATTGAATTCAAAGAACCCCAGCCGGAATGAATTGAGCTAGGCAATCAGGGTGGGTCACTTACGGGTGAAACTCATTTTAACCGTACTGTCGACGGTGACCACCATTTCCATGTCGCGGTACTGCGAGCGTGTCTTTATTTGAGTTTCGGAGTTGCTTGAAACGCAGTTACCTTTCACGGAGTCAAACATCAGCGACCCGGAAGATTTTTGTGCGGTCAAAGCGACGTTTTCGAAATCCAGTTCGGCGGGGCGTTCCCCGGAATCCTCAAGCAATTCCAGTTCTCCCGTAAAGTCAATCTTGACCGGGTTTTGTTCTCTGTCCGCGAGCGAGTATTTCGTAGTCAAGCGAAACGTTTGAGGCAACCCGATCTTAAAATCCCGTGTGGATTGCCATGTGGTTTCCGTATTGTCCGCAGGAAGTTGCAGGCCACTTTGGCTAAACATTTCACGCACGGAGGCCGCGTCAAACATCTTGCGGCCTTGCACGGAACCGGGCATTTCCCGAATTGAGTCAAGCGTTTTTTTCGGAATCTCAACTTCGCGAATCTCCCCTTGTGGGGTAACGCTTAAGTTCACAGGCTGATCAATGATGCGGGAGAAACTCTCGTTCATTCGCTTGGCGTCCCCCGTTTGCTTGTCCTCTGCCGAATCGTAATTCGTAATCGAAGGGCCTTTTTCTCCTGGCATGCTCAGTTCGACCCTGACCCGTTTAATCGTCTGCTGGATAGTCGCCACGTCGTCTTGGAAATTGAGCACTTCCCAGGCGATATCCATCGTCGTCTTGTTGGTTTGTTCTACTAGGCGTCGGTCGACTACCGTTTTTACCGCAGTACTCTGTTGTATCTGAATATCGAAAACGTCACCCTTGGCGAATTGCCAGCTGAGCGTCTGCGATTCTGCAGGCACGCACCACAAAATTGCGAAAAGTAAAGTCAGGCAATGTAAATGAAAATTCAGTTTAGGCATGACCATTCCTGTTGTCTGGCAGTGATCGATTCTGACCCCCATGTCGGGTGTGAGTCCGAATCGCATTTAATTAGTTCGTCCGGTGCGAAAAATAACACCTTAAACAGTGTGGGTTTCCCCGGGCTCCAAAACGATGGGGGTTGAGCCGGTGGACGCGTGCATCATCTCGCTCCAAACGGTGGCGTCCTGCTCAATCGGTGGCCACGTGTTGTAGTGGCTCGGCAGCACTTGCTTGGCGTTTACCAGTTGTGCTGCCTTGACGGAGTCGGCCAGTCCCATGGTGTAACGGTCTCCGATGGGCAACACAGCCAGATGGATATCCATGTCGCCGATCAAATTCATGTCACCGAACAACGCGGTGTCACAGGCAAAGTATATTTTCACCTCATTGATGGT
>JAAEPL010000164.1 GCA_024232675.1 Planctomycetaceae bacterium | reverse complement strand
CAAAGTACCGCCAGCAATATGTTGCATGTAAAGCAGGCGAACCGGAGGATCAGAGATGACGCGTTGGTCGTAAACGCGAACAATGTGGGGGTGATCCATCTGCGCCAAGGTTTGGTGTTCGTGTCCCGCCGCTGCAGAAATCTTCAGAGCGACCAGTCGTTGCATGGAATTTTGTCGAGCAAGAAATACGGTCGCAAAAGCTCCTTTCCCTAGGCGGGTCAGTAAATCGAAATCATCTATCCGGTCTCCCACATCAAATTCCGTGATGGAGTTTGGTTTAATCAACAAAGGTTGTTCGGTTTCAGTGCTTCTGACCGAGCGGTGAATGGAGCTCGGTTGAGATGGATATTCTTCGGTGTCGGAAGCTCGGTTGAGGCGTTTGCGAATTTGGAATTCGGCATACACCAAATCCGCAGGAAGCTTGCCAGCTTCGCTGATTTCAGGGAACTCTTTTCGATATTGTTCCAGTTCTCTCCGCAGAACCTGTTTCTCGGCACGGTGGTGCATGTCGAGCTTGATCAACTCAATGAGTGCAAATTTGCGTAGCTGTTCGTTTCCGTTTGGTAAAAAATGTGACAGGTCAAGCGTTGGGGCGGCAGTTGAGTTTGTTAGTTGGGTGGGGGTATCTGGGTCTGCCAATAATGGGGCTTCCCACGCCGCGGAGAATTTTCGCAAGCATGCCGACAATCGCTCCCACGAATCATCACTGAATTCCACGCGGTTTGTTGGTTCGGGCATTGCTTGAGGGCCAGTTAGGTATGTGAATCCTAAAGGAGGCATGCACCAACAATCTAGAATCGTTGGTGTTGGGTAGCATTGGTTTTTTAGTGCCGTGAATTACCTGTCGTGCGTCTGGGGTGCTGCGTAGTTATTGTAGAGTAAAAATTGGCAGAGTGAAAATTTGTCCGGTGGTCGTGGATTTCAGGAGTGTTCAAAGTAGCTTCCTTTGACGCCGTGAAGCTGAGAGTTTACTTGTTGTCGAATTGGGGTAACGTTTTGCAACCCAAACGAGACGTTTGTGCATTATATGAGAGCGGTATTACCTCCGCTGGAACGCGTTTAGGGTGAATTGATTTGGGCTCAGGCCATGAAAAAGAGCCCCTCAAAATGAGGGGCTCTGATGAATGATAGGCGGACGGAAGTGATTCGATTACTGATCGTTCGACGCTAGTGGCGTGCCGGTCAGCAGGCGAATGTAATCGATCGTAATCGCCAACACTTCTTCCATGTAGTAGTCACGCTCGATGTCCGAGTTGGTGTGATTGACTTGATCTTCGATGAGCTTCTCATCTTCTTTTTCCGCGTCGAGTTCTTTCCGACGCTCGTTAAAGTCATCCGCATTCAGAGAAACCGAGTTTTCCTCTTTCTGAGCGATGTACTTCTCAATCCGCTTCTTTCGTTTTTGGAAATCATCTGATTTCTCAACTCGCGAACGAGATCTTGAAAACAGACCATTCACCATATCGGAATTGACCTTACTCATTTGGTCGTAGCGAGCTTTATCTACGCGATCAAATTCCACCGGATACTCGAGATCCGACTCCGTGACGTCCATGTGGTCCGTGATCGAAGGCAGGGTGACGTCTGAGAGCACACCACGCTTTTGGGTACTGTCGCCGTTAGGGCGGTAGAACTGCGATACGGTGATTTTTAATGCTCCAAGATCTGGGCCAGCATCTCGAGTTTGCATGAGGATTTCCATCAGGTTGAGCATCGTTTGCACAGTGCCCTTGCCGTGTGTTGAAGAATCTCCAACCACCAAGCCGCGACCATAATCCTGAACCGCTCCTGCGAGAATCTCGCTGGCACTGGCTGAGAACTTGCTAGTCAGCACGACGAGCGGACCTTCCCAAGCCATCCCACCGTCTCGGTCGTTCAATTGTTCGATCGTACCGTAGGGGTTTTTAACCTGAACCACTGGGCCGCGATCAATAAACAATCCGGTGCAGTCAACGGCTTCCGTCAGTGAGCCGCCGCCGTTTCTTCTCAAGTCCAGAACCACGGCGTCCACGTTTTGATTATTAAAATCTTGGAGGATTTTTCTTACGTCGCGGGTGGTGCTTTTGTAGTCTTTTTTATTCTTGGCACGTGCCTGCATGTCGGTGTAAAAACTGGGCAGGTCGATCACCCCGATTTTATACGGGCTTCCATCTTCTTTTTTACCGGCATCGAAAACAACACCAGCGGCTTCGCTGTCTTTCAGTTCGATCCGCTCCCGCACGATGGGGATGGTTTTGATGTCACCCGAACCAGGGGACATTACAGCCAGGCGAACCGTGGTGCCAGCTTTGCCGCGAATCTTATCGACAACGTTGTCAAGTTTCATGTCGATGGTGTCTACCATTTCGCCTTCGGTACCCTGCCCGACCGCGACGATCTTGTCTTCGACTTTTAGTTTTCCACCCTTGTCAGCAGCACCGCCGGGTACCAATCTGCGAATGACCGTCAAACCGTCATCCGTCGATTGCAGCGTCGCGCCGATTCCCTCAAGTTCCAAGCTCATGTTGATTTGGAAATTAACGAAACTGGATTTCGACATGTAGGTCGTGTGGGGATCGAAACTGGTGGTGATCGAAGTGATGTACATTTCGATAACGTCGTCGTTATCAAATTGCATCATCCGCTTCCCGAAGGCCCGGTAGCGATTCTTTAATCGTTCCTCTGGAGTCTTGGTCGAAGTGGAGTCTTCATCATCGTCATCATTTTGGAATACCAGCAGGTTGTACTTGATACGTTTCCTCCAGCGATCTTCGATTTCCGCTTCGGTTTCGGCGTAATCCAGTAAATCCCTGTCGGTTACCATCTCTTCTTCTGTGTCATAATCGTGCTCCTCTTCGATCAAGCGATTTGCCAACTCAACACGCTGAGCAATGCGTTGCTTGAAACGATCGAAGATGGCGAAGGCGGCTTCGTAATTACCCGACTTGAGCATGTCGTCGAGTTCGGTTTTCCATTGGCTTTTGAACTCTTCGATATCCGACTTCAGAAAGTAGACTTTCTGCGGATCGAGGTTCTTTAAGTACATGTCGAGGGCGCGCTCCGAAATATCGTCATTCAACTTGCGATTCGATAGATGTTGATCCATCAATTGCGAGACGATACGAGCAACTCGTTTCGAGTTTGGAGTGGGCTTTCCATATTCTTGAGCGGTCGCCGAGGCGGCGAGGAAGCATGTGGCAAGCCCAATACATGCAACGCGAAAAATGGCGGAGCGAGGTGAGTGCAACATTCGGAGGTTCCTTTGCAGAGTTGGTTTTTGGCGTGCCTTGGGTGGAGTCAGTATTTTGTCTGCTTCGCCGCCAAGTCGCTAGGATACTAAGGAGTTCAAAAGGACGCGGCAAGATCGGTTTAAATACAGCCAAAACAATGACTTATCCCTATCTTTGTTCCGTGAAACGTTCAAATAATTAACCCGCTTCCCCAATATGTTACCGCGAATGCCTAAAACATGCGAAAGGGTGTCTGTGTTTCGCAGGTTTGGGATCTTGACGGATGGCACGGCCGGTTAGTGCTTGGCGAATGGCGTCAATTTCTCGGCGGTTTCGGCGGACTTAGCTGACTGGCATTATTGAATTGTCCCAGTATGATACGAGGCTTGCCTGTGTATGTCCTGCTTTATGTTCTGCCGCTACGGAGTCGTTACTCCATTGACCGCATATCTTTTAATGAATGCCGGACTGCGAGTCGGTTCCCGCTATCGTTTGTTGGTCAATGAACCTAACAAACTCGGTAGAGATTGGGACTGCCGTGTCGTGCTGAACGATCCCCAATGCTCCCGAGTGCATGCATTGATTTCGATGGAGGAAGGCGTTTGGTGGATTCGGGATAATGCCAGCAGCAACGGTACCTTTGTTAACAATCAGCGTGTCAATGAGGCTCAACTGGCGGAGGGGAACGAAGTTCGGCTGGGATCCAGTCACTTTACGTTTTGTACCGGCGAAATTGCCACGGGTGAGGTGGCCGGGGGAACGGCCAGAGAGACCAATCATACGTTGATATTGGATGAGCGGTTTAATGCCTTGGAAACCGGCCAATACACCCTCGAATTTCTCAGTGATCATCGCGATGGTGGCGACTTTTTCTTCTTGTTTCAGCTCTCGGTAAAACTGCTCGGCATCGACAAGCCCGACGAAGTGGTCAGTTTGTGTGTTTCGCGACTTTTGGAAAGAACGAATTCTTCGGTCGCTGGTTTTATGTGGTTAACAGACCGCGGACAGTTACAGCCCAAGGTGGTCTTCCCTCAGGATGAATCAGGAAAGCTGGAACTAAACGAAAAACTCACGCAGCGGGTGGTCAAAAAACGCCACTTGCTGCGCATTCAGCACGCCAGTTCTAAAGGCGGTGACGATTTCGCAGACTCCCTGTGTCTGCCGTTGATTATGGAGGGCGAAGTGAGTGGAGCTTTGCATCTGTATCGGCAGGACGGCCTTTTTGAGGACGCACACTTAAAATTGGCCAGCTCGGTCGCAAACATCATGATCCGTTCACTACAACGTGCTAACCGCCAAGCCACTATCGAAGCAGATCACCAACGCTTGGCCTCTGCGGCAGCGGATACCCTGGAATTGATCGGTACCAGTGAACCGATGCAAACTTTGAAGTCGCGGATTCAGCGGATCGCAAAAGCAAGCGGTTGCGTTTTGGTGAGAGGTGAGAGTGGCAGCGGAAAGGAGCTGGTGGCCCGGGCATTGCATCGTTCCGGCGGAAGGTCCAATCGACCTATGCTCAGCGTTAACTGTGCGGCCATCCCCCGCGATCTCATGGAAAGCCAATTGTTTGGGCATAAAAAGGGCGCCTTCACCAGCGCTGAAAGTGATCATGTCGGTTGGTTTCAGCAGGCTGATCTGGGAACGCTGTTTCTTGATGAGGTGGGGGAGTTAACGCTTGAAGGCCAAGCCAAGTTACTGCGGATTTTAGAAGGCCACCCCTTTTTACCGGTAGGTGGCACCGAGGAAATCACCGTGGATGTGCGAGTCATCTGCGCCACCAATCGCGATTTGCAGGAATCTGTCAAAGAGAGAAAGTTCCGCGAAGATCTTTATTATCGATTGAGCGTTTTTGAATTGACGATTCCTCCTCTCCGCGAACGTGGTAGCGATCTGCGGCTGCTGATCGATCACTTTTTGGAACATTTCAAGCAACAGCATGGCCGCCCCGACTTGAAAATGGCTGACGCAACGCTGGATAAGATGTTGAAGTTCCCTTGGCCCGGAAACGTTCGGCAACTTCGCAATGTTTTAGATAGCGCTGTCGTAATGGCCGAGTCCGACCAAATTCTCTTGGAGGATCTGGGGATACGCGAGAGTTTTGACGGGGAATTGGAGTCGCTGAAGATCGACTTTTGGGAACGGAAATTGATTAAGGAAGCGCTCTCCCGAACCCGTAACAGTGTTCCCAAATCCGCTGAGTTACTGGGAGTTAGTCGGGCCACGCTCTACCGCAAGATCGATGAATATTCGATCGAACGCGATTAAAGGAACAGACACCCGTCATGGACCGTGTCGCAACCTGCTAACGCCCTACGCAGCTTTGTTTTGTGGCGGAGGGCTCGCGAACTGCAATAGTGGTTCAGGGCCACGCACGTGGATGTCCTGTTGCGGGAAGGCAATTTCAATACTGTGTTCCCGGAACTGGCGATCAATCTCCATGTGCAATTGATGCAGAATCGCGTGGTAGCTTTCGCGATTCGCAATGTGTACGCGAAGTTCGAAATCCAAAGAACTGCCTCCAAAACTCATGAAAATGACTTCGGGTCGGGGATCGGGCAGGACCTCGGTGTTCTCTTTGGCAACACGCAGCAGAACTTCCTGAGCTAACTGAGTGTCGGAACCGTAAGCAATGCCCACCGGAATCACGATCCGCGTGATGGAATCGGAAAGCGTCCAGTTGATCACATCATCGGTAATAAACTTTTTGTTCGGCACGATTAACTCGCGACGGTCGTAATCGATGATCATGGTGGCACGCAATTGTATTTTGGTCACAAAGCCTTTGGTGCCGTTAACCGTGACGAAATCACCGACCCGAATCGGACGCTCCAAAAGAATGATGATGCCAGCGATAAAGTTGGCAAAAATCTCTTGCAACCCAAAACCAAGCCCCACACTCATGGCAGCCACCAGCCACTGAACACTTCCCCAGGTAAGCCCGATCATACGACTGGCCAGCGCCAATCCCAAAGCACCCACAACATAACGGCAAACGATCGAGATGGCGTATTTACCACCGCGGTCCAAAGGTAAACGATCCAAAATGACCATTTGCATGAGGCCAGGTATGTTGCGACTGACCACAATGGTGATTCCCAAAACCACGAGGAATCGCAAGATGTCTCCGAGCGTTACCCAAGTTAGTTTCGTAACCGCGATCATCGTAACTTGATCGGCCCCCAGGGTTTCCACCTGACGGTTGACTTGATACAGACCGTAATCCAGCGCGGTGATGGCCGGGAGGACATCGTCCCAAAAGGAAAAAGCAATTAAAAAACAAATTGCTGTGGAAGCGACAGAAAGCAAACGAGTGACTTGCTTGCGAATGGCGTTGATTTCGTTGTCGACCGTTAAATTGCCGTGAGCCATTTCTGGGTATTCGATATCAAAATTGGGTCGCCATCTTCTGCGAGCAATAATGATGTTGTGACCGATATCGATGATTCTTCTTAGCAAAAAGTAAATGGCCACGACGCCCATAATGAGCCACCATGTCATCATCAAACGAATTCCGAGGAATAACGACGAGTACATGAATCCGCAGGCGGCAACACATACCAACGCGAGGGGCAACAGGATGACTAGTGGCGACCACAGTGAAAAGGTTTGTTCCCAAATACTGGTTCGAGATTCCATATCCGTTCGCCAGATTTTGCCAATGCCTCGCAGCAGGCGGAAGGCGGTGAAAGCCAGCAAAAGCATGTTGGCGATAAACACCAGTCGGCCTAAGGAATCGATCCATTGCCCGTCATCATAAACTTCTAGTGCCTCGGTGATCGCAAATAGCGGCAGGCAGTAGCGGGCAATCGTCCCGCTGGCTGAGCGAACTCGGTCGCATACACTGCGCGACCATCCCAATTGAGTCTCTGCCAGGCCACCACGAATCGCCATGCGAAATACGAATGAGGCAATGAACAATTGGGGAGTAATAGAAATGACCCCCCGAGCGATGGAGTCTTT
>JAAEPL010000163.1 GCA_024232675.1 Planctomycetaceae bacterium | reverse complement strand
TTCGCAGCGTCCCATGCCAATTTCCAATCGGCAGCCCATTCTGCGACAAAGCCCGGGTGCAGGGGTTCGCCTCGATAAAGCATTTCCGCTACGGGTCCTGCCAAGGCCACTAGTACCATCTTTTCATGCAGTTCCCGTTCGCTGAAATGATCGATCGGCCAAGCAATTTGCGCATCGGCATATCGTTCCGGTCCATCGTCCCAATCGGGCTGAATCGTTATCGAACGCACTTGGGCGCCCATTTGGATCGCCATTATGGCATGCCCCGACTCGTGGTAGGCAGCTAAATCAGACACAGCACGGGACCTTTCGTTGACAGAGCGTCGATGTGGGGCAGGCAGTTACTTTTCTCAGAGCATCACGCTATCAGCAAATTCCGCAAAAAAACAGCGTAAGTAACTTCGCCTGTACCCATGCTGTCTCACTGAAAGTAACCCCCGTTTTTTACAGCAAACACCTGATTCGATCGAAATTTTGTTTGCTACCGCGGCCCACGGAAAGATTGAAATTGAATTCATTGCATTAATCCTGTAGTGATGCATTTCGTCCGGTCGTATCCACTCGCACCGCATCGCTCATGCAAGCCATTATCCCATTCCGTCGCCCGGGCATTTACATTCCGGAATTTGATGGCCTTCGTGCTGTGGCGGTGCTTGCCGTCATGGCTGGCCATGCTGCAGCTTTAGACCATCCAATCCGTGGATCCGCCTGCGGTTTCATTGCCGTCCGATTTTTCTTTGTCTTGAGTGGCTTTTTAATCACGGGAATTCTTTTAGACCACGTTGTTAGCTCTCGAAATCGCGGAAAAAGCTTAGCTGCCTTTCTGGCCCGACGGGGCTTGCGTATCTTTCCGGCCTATTTCGCCTTCTTGATCTTTTTTCTTTTGATCGGCAACTCATTTGTCATGGAAACGATCGGTTGGACCGCGACCTACACGTCCAATTTTGCGTTTGCCTTTGTCACGAAAGGCGGTCCACCAATCACTCATTTTTGGACCTTGGCGGTCGAAGAGCAATTTTATCTGATTTGGCCACTGGCACTAATTTGCCTTTCCAGAACACCGAAATTACTTGGAGCAGTACTGTTGCTCGGCGTGGCCAGCGCTGTGACTTTTCGGGAACTCGCATTGAATTACGAATTAACGCGATCCCAATTGCTTTACTTACCCATCTCTTCCCTGGACTCATTGCTGCTAGGAGCCGCCTCAGCCATCTTGCTGCGTAACCCATCTCGGATTGCTGACAGACTCGTCAACCTGCTTAGAAGAGTGGGGATTTTTGTTGCGGCCCCCATGCTTTGTTGCGGCCTTCTATCGATTCCTTTGGGGTGGGATTTGGGTTTTAACTTGCTTACCACAGGTCAATGGCTTACGGCGTTGGCCGCCACCGGGATTGTCATTCACTATGCCTCCCAGCCATCCCGTGGAATCGTCTCTCGTATTTTATTAAACCGGCAATTACGTTACCTGGGCATGATCAGTTATGGGATGTACCTCTACCATTTCCCAATCGACCGAATCATTTACGAACGCATTATGATGCAGCAATTGGGTCTCCCGGACCATTTCCTTTTGCATTTTTCATTTGTTTGCATCTGCACTACCGCCATCGCGACCCTCAGTTGGTACCTGCTGGAAAAACCGATTTTAGGTTGGAAACATAGTTTTCCCTACGATGCCACGATACCGCAAAAAACAACCGCCACGACACCGCTCCGCAAAGCGGCTTAGGCATTACGAATCCAATCGCTTAACGCGGAATATGGGATGCCACCTACATAGCGAAAGATCTGTTTGCCAGCCGCCATCCTTTCCCGTGCCTGACCATTTGCCCACTATGAAAATAGTGTTTGGGGAAATAAGGTAGTTCCACTTAGAAACTTGGCCGTGCCAGACGACGTTTACCTAGAAAAGGATCGAGTCAAAACATGAACGCCCCCCAAACACTGTGCCTTTTTGGAATCGTTTTTTCATTTACAGTTTTGGGCGTTCTGCACCCGACACTCACTAGCCAAACGGCTTTCGGACAAACCTCACAAACTCAACCGCTCGACGCCCAAGCTCGATTCGAAAAAATCAAATCCCTAAAGGGAGATTGGTATTTGATCGGCGGGAATCAACTTGGTCAGGAGCTCGAGGCCAATCCTGATGAACCCTTCGTTCGCTACGAGATCAGCGCCGGTGGCCATTGTGTTATCGAAAAGCTTTTTGTCGGCCAGCCGAAAGAAATGACCACGATCTACCATATGGATAATGGAAAACTGGCCATGGCGCATTATTGCAGTCTCGGGAACCAACCCCATATGGTGGCTGAAGAGGGAAGTGACCCAAACATTGTCTTTAGGTTGACGAAGGTCGGGAACATGACTGACCCCAATGATTTGCACATCTCATCGCACTCGTTGGTATTTAACCAAGATGAACTGACGGCACTCTGGGGAGCAACCAAAGACCAAAAGGCCGCCAGCACTTCAGAGTTTCGTGTAAAACGCAAATAAGTAGCGTGCCTTCCGAAATTGTTTTCCGGGTTTGGAAAAGTTGATTGACTAGTAGGGTTTGCCGCACTCCATGATCGTCAGATCCGTTTCGCCGGCAAATCATCACCCGCGTCTCTCCTAACAACTCATCGAATCCGTTGACGCTTACCTCGACCACGGGTTACATTCCGTGGGAGAAGCTCTCCTCTAGCCAAGGTAAATATCATGAACCTGTCCTGTCCGCTTGCTCGAAAGCGGTTTGTCCGCCTCCAACACCTCATGCTTTTCTGCGTACTCGTGACCGGGTTCTTGCTGACCGCTCGCGTGGATGGTTGGGACGGGCACGCGGATTTACTCAAGTTCCACCAAGATTGGCGCGCATTCGAACAGCCCCCCTTAAAAGAGGGAGCGCCAGACTATACCGCGTCGACATTTGCCAAGCGTTACAAAGCGTACCAAGCCTTAAGGGCTCGTTTTGATGCAATCGATTGCCAAGACTGGGACGTATCAGAACAAGTCGATTGGCATATCGTACGAGCGGAAATGAACGGCTTTGATTTTAATCACCGTGTGCTCAAGCCTTGGGTGCGTGATCCGGCTTTCTATCAATCGATCTGGATGAATCGCAGTGACGTCCCAGCACACGAAGGTCCCACGCATCACGCTGTGACCGAGTTTTGGACTTACGAATTCCCGCTTTCTGATTCCGAACAACAACGACTCATTGACGATCTGAAAGTGATCCCGCCGCTCATGCGGCAAGCCCAACAAAACCTGACTGGCAACGCCAGAGAATTATGGATCGCCGGCATCCGCAATATTCGCAACCAGAAAGCCAACCTGAATGCGATTCGCAGACGCGTGGGAAATCAGGCAAGTCAAGCATTATTGGCAGTGCTTGAGGAAAGCATCCTAGAAACCAACGCATTGATTGTATGGCTGGAATCCGAAGCCAAAAAGAAAGACGGCCCGTCCGGCATCGGCAAGGATAATTACACCTGGTACCAACAACATGTCCATCTGGTTCCCTTAACGTGGGAAGAAGAAGTGCAACTTCTCAAACGGGAACTCGATCGAGCTTGGGCCTCGCTGAAACTCGAAGAACATCGCAATCGCGAATTGCCTCCAATGGTTGCGGCTTCTACGCCCGCCGAATATGACACCAAGGCTGAGCTGGCAGTGCAACGCTTCATGAAGTTCTTGAAAGAGGAAGAGATTCTGACAGTAACCAGTTATATGGAGCCGGCGTTAAGAGAGCACATGGGAGAATTTGTCCCGGAAGAGAAACGCAACTTTTTCTATATCGGGTCTCACTACGATCCACTGCCTCTGTTCACTCACTTCTATCACTGGTTCGAACTTGCTCGCATGGATCGCGAACCCAACTTAAGCCCCATACGTCAAAAGGCATTGCTCTATAATATTTTCGATAGTCGGAACGAAGGGACCGCGACAGGCGTTGAAGAGATGTTTATGCATGCTGGTCTCTACGATGACAATCCTAGAACAAGGGAACTGGTTTGGATCATGTTGGCACAGCGCGCAGCGCGTGGGTTAGGTTCGTTATATGCTCATGCCAATGAGATGACGATGGAAGAAGCCGGAGGAATCCATCTCGAATGGACACCCCGGGGCTGGATGAAAACAGAAAAAGAATTATTGATTTTCGAACAACACCTTTATCTTCGCCAGCCTGGCTATGGCACGAGTTACGTGACAGGTAAATATTTGCTGGAACGCACGCTTGCCGATTATGCGAAACAACGAGAGGACCGTAACGAAACCTTCGAGCTAAAAGATTTTTTTGACCAACTTAACCGTATAGACAGCATTCCAATTTCTCTAGGTCGTTGGGAAATGACAGGTTTGGATGATGAAATTCTAAGCATCACTTCAGACGAATAGGCATCGTCAACAAGCACGAAAAAAGGGCGGCCATACGGCACGCCCCATTTCACTCGCTTTGTCAATTAAAGCCATTACATATTCTTGATTTTTTCCATCAACGGATCGATGGCGGCCTTCAATTTTTGCGTGACCGAATCATCCGAAATATTATCCATCGCACCTTTGACACTATCGCCAAATTTACTCATGGCTGTTTTGACGGCCGCTTTCGCTGTATCGGACATCTTTCCAAAATCTGAATTATCCAGCGACTTCGTTAGCTCACTGATTTTAGCCGATACGTCATCCACTGTATCGCTAGAAACATTCTTTAATCCATCGGTGATGCCTGAAAGTTTCCCCTGGATCGACTTCATATCAAAGTCACCAAAGTTGATCTTTCCGACTTCGGATGAAACATCAGAAGCCGCTTTCGAGGTCGCGTCTTTGACCTCGTCCATTCCTTTCTTAGCTTCATCACAACCCGTGACACCGACCATCATTGCAACGACCAGCACGCTAACGCAGGGTAACCATTTCATAGCGAATTCTCTCCTAAGACGAGACATGTGTGTTTTTTTGAAAATTCCGACGCCATAAAGTAGACCATTCCCATGAGAGTGGATAGAGGCAGAGCCTCTAAACCCCGCTGCAAAAGGGGCTTTGCGCACTAAGAATGGCCTCTGCTAATCTCTCTCCATCCGCAGGTGAACACAAAGTTTTTCGGTCTTCGTTCTGCAATGGGCAGCTCGTGGATTTCGATAAAATCTTCGGAGATCCGGTAAAAACTGGGTTTTCTGTCGTAATTTACTAAAAGGCAATAAACCTTTTCCGGCTCAACGGCACTCATTAGATATACAGGAGTCATCCTGCTCGAAGAAAAGCAAAATAAAATGCAAAGCAAATGTCTCATATTCCTGGCCGTGGTGTCACTATTGGCTTTTTCATATCTTCTAAATGCAACGGCCATTGAAGAGAAAGCGGCAGCGCGTACGGCACTCATGCACGCCCGCGAGTGTGAGAAACACCTTGGCCCGTTACCGAAGTTTCGTTACGAGGATGCTATCGAAATCCCCATCACTCAGAACGGGAAACGAGTAATTGTCACCGCAGACAATATCGGGAAAAACTTAAAGTCCTGCGACAAGCCAGCGGCCTTTGGTGCTCCCTGCCAGCTCGGCAATCGCGTGGGACGTTACCAAGGAATCAAAGCGAATGGCTCGCCTAACCCCGATGTCGTTTTCGTGACGTTTTTTCGCGATGGCGGCTTGGGTGTCATTGGTCACAACATAAAGACTGGAGCTACGTGTTTCCTGTCCGTCAAAGATGAGGTTGATCCGCGGCAAGGCTTGCCGACTCCAGATGAGCCAAAGTATAACAAGGCCTGGCAATCGCCGACCGTGGTTGGCAGAGATGGGTGCGTGAAGTGCCACATGGCCGATCCGTTTTTGCATTCACCATGGATTGATCAAGTGCGAGATCCAAAGAACCCGGACAAACCACTTGTGCCGCTCATTGCAGACGTTGATTCGCCTTACTTTGTCATCGGAAAAGAATTCCCTGCTCCGCCAGGCAGGAAACCCGGAGCGATTCACGCCACTATTCCGAAACAACTGGAAGGAAATATGTGTGTCGCATGCCATGCTCCCCAATGCGTCCCCGATTTCTTCAACGTCAAACTTGACGAGCTGAAAATGTCCGCACCGTTTCACACGATGGAAATGGAAACCAGAGAGCAGTGGGTCAAGGACCGAGAAGCCGTTCGAGAGTATTGCCGCTCATTGGACATCCAATACTTCGACTAGGGGGGAGTAATGTTCGATCTTGCAGCTACGGGATAGCAATGTGATGCACGCGAAGCCGGTCCTGAGCGTGTTATTGAAATCGGGGATCAATCGTTCCGGCTCGATGATCAATGACGTGAATTTGTGTCCGGAACATTAACCCATTTGGCATCAAATCTTGAGTGCGACCAACAGTATTCAATTGTGGAAAAATGCCAAAGCTGGAAATCGCCAAGCGCTGGAGTCACTTTTGCAGAACCACCAGGATCAAATCTTTCGCTTTTGCCACGCTCAATTACTGAATGAAGCACTCGCAATTGAGGCGACCCAGGAAACCGCCATTCGCATCATCAAAGGACTGAATGGTTTCCAAGGCCGGGCTAAAATATCGACATGGATCCTCGGAATCGCTCACAACGTTTGCCATGAAATACGGCGAAAAAATAAACGCTGGCAACAACACAATGCTCTGCAATTGGATGCGGTTCTAGACACAGACGAATCCGCAGCCGACAAGCTCTTTCACCAAATCGAGATCGGGAATCTTAAACAGGCCATTTCGAGACTCCCCAAACGACAGAACACCGTCGTGATACTGCGTTTTTTCGAAGACATGTCACTAAAGGAAATTGCAACAACGCTCGACATATCCGTCGGCACAGTAAAGGCCAGCTTGCATCAAGGACTTGGCAATCTTAAAGCCGATTTTCATTTGAAGGATGCTAACCCATGAATCCCGATCAAAAGCAGCTAGACACGCTTAAAAAAGATTATCTCGCGCAGAAGTACCCCGGCAATCTATCAGAAATGGTGGGTAGCAACCTTCCCCCGACGGGCCGCAAAAATGCCAGGTCAAAGGTTATTGCATATGCGATTCTTGCGATCGCAGCTACCGTCCTGATCAGCTTTGGCCTCAATCTATGGATTTCCAACGAACGCCCTATGCCAATGGCAAAACAGACCGGTAAGGAAAACATTGGCAAGGATGAAACCACACGCAAAACTTCGAGTAAATTATCCCCAGCCACCCAAACGAAGAAGCGTCCCACCGCGGCCGCCTCTTTTTTCTTTCGCAAAAACATGGCCATCAATACGCGCAGCCAAAATCGCACCCCGTCGCTGCGAAAGCCTCAAGCGTCCACCGACAGTCCAGCGAATAACCCGCCGATTACTTCGGTAAAACGAAAATCCAGTTTTTGGAGGACAGCGGCCGACCGTTTGGCGAAACAACCGAAAACGAATTCCGAGAGAACAGGATCGAGTTCGGGTACGAATAAAAAAAATCGCAATAAAAATCGCCAACGACACCGTTGGTTCAAACCGAGCTACGAATTCAAATCAATCACAAACCCTTTTTATAAATACCGGAGAACCTAGGATGAACTTCAAACACCCTTTTATCAATTTTGTAAGCGGCCTCGTGATGATGCTGCTGTTGGTCTTCACATTCAATTTAGTGCAAAATGGCGGTGTCGAGGCGACCACCACCCAAGAGACTAGCGAACCCGTGCTGGGTGCAGCCAAGCCGATCTCACTCGATACCCAGTATCAAGAAGAGGAGGAAGATGAAGACGAACAAGAAGAGGAGGAATGGGACGAAGAAGAAGGTGAACACGAGCATGAGCACGATGATGAGCATGGCGAACACGATGATGAGCATGGCGAGCACGGTGAACACGAACACATCATGCTTGAATTTGAAGAAAACATGGCCCGTCTCGAAATCATCAGCCGTCTAGCGGAAGTAGCTGAAAACAAGACCAAGACGGCTGGCTACGCCTTGATGCAACTCGAGCAATTTGTTGACGATGAAGGGGCAACCGGTCGAGAGCTCAAGGATAAATTGGATCGTCCTAAAGCGGAAGTCATTGATAAACTCAACGAGTTGATTGATAGCGACAAAGTTTCGCCGGCAGTGAAAAACCTATTGAAAATGAAACTCGTTGAGATCCTTGAATGGGACGATCGTCGCGAAGAGGCTGTTGAAGTCTTGATGAGTATGATCGTCGAGGAAGATTAAGCCTAACGCCATTACCTTTTGCAAAATCAGGATAGCGAAATATGCAACCCTGCGGCCAATCGTGCCAGCGCTCAAGAAACTCAACAGTCCACCACCCTCGATGCAGGGTGGGGTACTGTTTTTTCCTATTAGCACTGCTATGGTCAGCCAAGGCGTTGCATGGGCAAAATAACGACACGGGCATCCAGTTACTGCAGAGCCAATGCCTCGACTGTCACACTGGTCCCAATGCAGACGGGGAATTGGATCTCTCAGTCTTCATCACCCAACGACCTCTTGTAAAGGAACTCGACACCTGGCGGAATATTTCCCAACGTATCGCGTTGGGCGATATGCCACCGGCAGACCACGCGACATTGACCGGCAAGCAAAAAGAGAGTTTTGCAAACTGGTATACCAACGAGATATACAATTTTGACTATGCCAGTGTTCGGCACCCGGGCTATGAACCCGTGCGGCGTTTAACCCACATTGAATATCAAAATACGATCCGTGATCTTTTCAAAGTCGATATCGCCGACGTAACCAAGTTTTCCGCGGATCTTAGTGGCCGCAGTGGATTTGAAAACAGCGCCAATACGCTGTTTTTACAAACAGGCCTATTTGAAAAGTACACTCAATCAGCCGAGCACATTGTAGGTCGCCTATTTGAATCTACAGCTTCGCTCCCCTTGCTTGAGGCAAAACAGAAGCTTCTCGCGATTGAAAATACGCAACTCGACCCAACAGAGCGTGCTCGCGTAATCATCCGACGTTTCGGCGACCGAGCCTTTCGACGTCCCATCCAACCCCGAGAGCTTGATGATTTATTGAAAATATTCCACTCGGCATTTCAGGAAAACGGAGATTTCGATCAGGCGATACAAAAACCTCTAATCGCGGTTTTAGTCATGCCACAATTTTTGCTTAAGGTGGAATCGGAGATGTCAGGTATCCATCCACAGAAGATTAGTGACTTTGATTTGGCCAGCCGACTCTCTTATTTCCTGTGGGCCACGATGCCTGACAACCGATTACTGCGACTGGCCTCGGAAGGCCGCCTGTCCGAGCCGGAAGTGCTTTCCGCTGAGGTCGCAAGAATGCTGACCAGCAAGCGTGCCCGTGCCCTAGGAACCGTATTCGCGGCCCAGTGGTTGGGATTTGATGACGTAGGAATCCGCAGACGCCAAGATCCCATCGACAACCCTTGGTGTACGGAAACTCTGATGGAGGCCATGCGATCCGAATCCGCCTTCTTTTTCTACTCCCTCTTGCGAGATAACCAACCGGTGCATCAGTTGATTGATGCTCGCTACACCTACCTGAATGAGGAACTAGCTCGGCATTATGGTATCCGAGGCATCGAAGGTACTAAGATGCGTCCCGTCCGGCTGAAGACCACCCGACGAGGCGGAATCCTGACGCATGCCAGTGTGCTCTCGGTCACCGCCTTTCCCGATCGCACCAGTCCTGTAGTAAGAGGCCACTGGGTTTTGTCCAACCTATTGGGAACCCCGCCACCGGACCCTCCGCCAGATGTGGGAGAAATCGACGAACAGGTTCTGGAACGTGACGACTTGAGTTTTCGTGAGAAGGTTCAACTTCACAGTAAGAACCCCCAATGTGCTGCCTGTCATCAAGAAATGGATCCCATTGGATTTAGCCTCGAAAATTACGACAACTTTGGACGCTGGCGCACCCGTCAATACGGAGAAGCCATTGACGCCCATGGTCAACTGCCCAATGGTCAGCGGTTTACCGGCGCAGCCGGTTTGCGAGAAGTGATTGCCTCACAACGCCGGGACGATCTCACCCGTCAAATCGCCAAAAAAATGTTGACGTACGCGACCGGTCGCCAACTGGAGTATTACGACGAGGCCGCGTTGAGAAAAATCGTCGAAACAACCCGTCAGGACGATTATCGATTTCAAACGCTACTGATGGCGATTATCGAGAGCTACCCATTTCAATACAAACAACCCTATCAGAGTGCATCCGAATGAGAAAAACAGCTTCGAGAATATCTCGCAGAACGTTACTAAAAGGCACCGGAGCAGCCCTGGCATTACCTTGGTTGGACATCATGAAAATGCCAACGGACCAAGCCGACCCCATGGCTCGATTAAAGCGAGGCTCACAAAATAATCGCTTGGCCTACCTTTATTTCCCCAACGGCAGCGCCAAGGGATCCTGGCAACCTGAAAAAATCAGCCCTGATGGCAGTCTACAGAAACTAAATCGCTGGATGGCTCCTTTAGAGAGCGTCAAACAACACCTCCTCGTAACCAACAATCTTTGGACGCCTCGCGGCAACGGACATGGCGCCGGGACCGCCACCTGGCTGACCGACGGCGGTTATAACGAACGAAAAATACAAGTCGCGGGAAGATCTGCGGACCAAATTGTAGCCCACCGACTAAAGAACCAGACAGTCTTGCCGTCACTGGAACTATCCGTCAAAGGGGAAGGACATTTTAGCGGCTGCCTACCGAGAAATTCGATTTCTTGGCGTGATGCCGGCACACCTTTGGAAAGAGAGACGGAACCACGTTCCGTTTTTGACCGCATGTTTCGCACCAGTGCCGATAGCGCAATCGACCGCAGTGTGGTCGACATCGTGTTGGAACATGCGCGGCAAATCAAAAGAGCCGGGAGCATCGAAGATCAAAGGAAAATCGATGAATATCTAGAATCGGTTCGGGGCCTGGAAAAGAGGCTGGATTTCGCGGAACAACAAACGCAGCAAGCTCTGGATAACCGCCAAGTGACCGATACGCTGACCCGACCTCAACCAGGGATACCCAGCAACCATCAGGCGTATGTGCGATTAATGCTGGACCTCATCGTTCTGGCATTCTGGGCCGACGCCACGCGGGTTTGCACCTTTATGCTGGACCATGGGCAGAGCAATCGGTATTTCGATTTCATTCCAGACTGCAAGGGGACTTGGCACGCCTTGTCTCATTACCGGGATATTTCTGGGCGTACGGAAGACGATGACGGTAAAACGTCTTGGAATACCGTGTCCTCCAAACGAGACATGTATAATCGCGTGACCCGCTGGCATCACGCCCAATTTGCATACCTGATCAAAAAGCTTCATGGTATCCGTGAAGCGAATGGTCAGACATTGCTAGAATCATCCACGCTGTGTTACGGATCCAGCATCTCCGACGGGCATAATCACGGTGAAGATAACCTGCCCCTAATTTTAGCCGGGTACGGAGGCGGCTCGATCAACCCGGGCCGGTTTTTGAATCCTCCGCGCGCCACCTCAATGTCGCGAATGCATTTGGCTATGATGCAAACGATGGGGATCGACTTCGAACGTTTAGGAGACGAAGAGCGACCGCTCGATTTACTCTAGGCATTCTCCCCGCGCAGAAATTAGCCCCTCGCCTTCGAGTTCGCTTAAAAATCGACAGAGTATTGGCCGAATGCTTCATCGGTACACTCGAGTCAAATTCAGGGGGAAAGAATATGCCGGTTTAGGTAGGCCATCTCATTTCTTTTCGAACGCTACGCAAAGCTATCTCTTAGTCCGCCCAAAGCACGGATACGACACAAAAAAATCCACGCACTTACTCGGTGCGTGGATTCGTTTACGCTGAATGCTCGAAAAACGCCGTTCCTCAACCGTTGGCTTCAATTTGATTTTTGCAATCCAACAAGCGCTCTATCTGCGGCGGATATTTGACATGAAACCGCCAACTAAAAGCATGGAAACCAGCATCGAGCCTGGTTCAGGAACGCCAGGTCCACCTAGCGCTTCCTGCGTAATCAACTTGAATGTCTCACCATTAGTAAAGTTCCAAGTAAAGGTCTTATTTTGAAAGGGAGCGGTAATTCCAATGCCCGCCATGTTGGCACCACCGATGAAAATATTGCTCGATAATGCAGTACCCGACGAGTAATTATTTTGTACGACTGTGTAAAGCTTGCCGTTATCACCTTTGATCAAAGAAAATGAGTTACCAAAGTGATTCGTTGCAGCAAAAAAGGCATTGGTGGCACCGAACGCTGTTGGGCCGGTGACCTCGTATCCCCGACCGTTGCTCGTGAGAATATCCCCCATGTTGATTGCTGGAAAGGCTGTATTAACGCCTTGTTCAAAGTAAAAATCGCTGCCGCCCAGCATTAAACTGTCAGTGTTCAACGTCCCGGATCCAAGAAAGCGAATTCCCGTAGCTTCTTGACTTGCCGTCACGACAATATCCGCGGAAGCTTGTAAGCTGGAGAGAGTCACTAAGCCAATGGCTAGTAAAAAGACGACGGATGTTTTCATCGAAAATTCCTTTCAAATCGAAGTATTTACCTGTTGGGATTGCCCTTTTCAGCGTAATCGGTATGGCACGCGGGTCAAGCGATTCTCTGAGGTTTACGACACCGTGGACTTTCCAAGTAAAAACAACCTCTCAGCTATTGAATTAATGCCACATTACAAGCCCTTCCTTAACAACTCCATTAAATTAAAGGAAAAATGGGTACACTGCTTTTTGGGGATACCGAAGGTTTACTAAACTCCTGAAATAAGCCCCCTAGTAAATACTTGGATTTTGGTTCAGGTAACCAATGTAAATCGATGCTTCTTGAACATCCCTGAACCCGGTACCGAACACCCTTCATTTCCAATCTCTTGGGTAAAAAATCAAATGCCCCACCGCTCCACTGTCTACAACGCTTATCAAAGATTGTCAGAGCAATATTCCGAACTTATTGAGACCAAGCCCCACAACGCCTATTACGAACGGCCCGCCATGATGAAAATGTGGCCCGATCTCGAAGGTAAAAGGGTACTGGATGCTGGTTGCGGTCCCGGACTGTATACCGAAAAACTCCTCGAACGGGGCGCGAATGTTACGGCATTTGATTTCAGCGAACGCATGATCGGACAAGCACGAAAAAGGGTAGGTGAACATGCAGACTTGCGTTTAGTGGACATGACGCGACCTCTGGAGGTATTCCATCGAAACCAATTTGATTTCATCAATGCACCCTTGTGCATTGATTACGTAAAAGATTGGCGAAGCCTATTTAAGGAATTCAAACGCATCTTGAAGCCCGGAGGACTTTTTCAATTTTCGTGCGGGCACCCTGCGTTCGATGCTCAGTATTACAACACTTCAAAGTATTTCGATGTGGAACATGTCGAATGCACTTGGACTGGATTTGGAATCGAAGTCGTTATGCCCAGTTATCGAAGGCCGCTGCAAGAGATAATCATGCCGTTGATCGATAACGACTTTCAAGTTCGACAAGTCGTGGAACCGTTGCCGACTGCCGAATTCAAAAAAAATGATTTCCGACGGTACCTCTCTTTAGTGCGTCGCCCCGCATTCCTTTGCATTCAATCCGTATGCGAGAAACAGGATCTTGGATAAACCGTACCACAAAATTGATTCCGACTGTCCAACTCCCATTAAAACCTGAACCTAAGACGAGTAGGGCAGCGTCCCGCGCTACTCGCTTTTTGTCTGGACCTCTCTCCTTGGCCCGATAAGCAGTCGTCACAACCGGTGAAATCAATTCAGGTATTCGTCTCTGTTTTGAAAAACGCATTCCCGTTTCCAAATGCCATTTTCCGTGCGGGAGCTTAAACGACGTCGCGGTTAGAAAATCTAGAAGGCGTTTGGATAGTCGCTAACTTGGCCATTCATAAAAAACCAAACACGATCAACCCGTTTGTTTTAGATGCCAAATCTGGGGGTAACCCAAACCTTTACTGCCTCCACAGACATACGCGATGTGACAGGAAAATGGAGAAAACGAGCATGAGACCCGTTCAACAAGCAGGCTTCAAAGAACGTGAATTCGCGGTACGTCAGCAAATCGTTGAGGCCCGGTCGCGTGCCGCAGAAATTTCGAGGACCAACGGGCGAGAAAAAGAAACTGCCACCAATCTATTTAGCCACACCGTTTCGCTGAGCACGGGTGACAATCCACCCACCACTCTAAAAAGAGTCAACTCGCTTGTGAGCCTAATCGGGTTCGCTACGGGAGGTTGTTTCGCCTTGGCTTTCTTTACATTCCCTAAAATGCCAGGGACTTTAACGGCAATCGCAGGCGGGATTGGCTTTGCCTT
>JAAEPL010000162.1 GCA_024232675.1 Planctomycetaceae bacterium | reverse complement strand
TTGCTTGGTGACATTTCCTGTAAAGGATGAGTTTTGCTCCTTTGTCGTCGGCGGCTGGGGCGGCACGGTTTCCGGAATCTCATGCGTCGATCAAGTAGACGCATCGGAAAATGAAACGAAAACGGTAAAGAAATTCGAATACGACCGCTGGTACAAAATACGCATTCAGGTAACGCCAAAACGTTTACGATGCTGGATCGATAACGCCCCCGCCGTCGACCTCCCGCTGGAAGGGGTCAAGTTATCTCTACGCACAGATGTGGATAACACCAAGCCACTCAGCATCTGCAGCTTCGAAACGATTTCCCGCTGGAAGAACATACGACTCAAGAGCCTGAAGTGAATTACAACGAACCTTTGGCGGATCTCAATCCCCATCCGTACTACATGCAAAAGGCTTTGCAGCAGGCACAAGTTGCTGACTCATTAGACGAGGTGCCGATTGGTGCAGTCATCGTCCATCAGGGCCGCGTCATCGCGGCAGCCCACAACCAGCGGGAAATGTTGCACGACCCTACCGCCCATGCTGAGATGTTAGCCATCACCCAAGCAGCGGAAGCGTTGGGAGATTGGCGGCTTTTAGATTGCGCTCTGTATGTCACGCTGGAGCCCTGTCCAATGTGTGCGGGCGCGATCGTTAACGCGAGAATTCCATGGGTGATTTTTGGTGCAACCGACCCCAAAGCGGGTGCCGCGACCTCGCTTTTCCAGTTATTGAACGATCACAGGTTAAATCACCGTTGCGAGGTCGTGCCCGGAGTCATGGCGCTAGAATGCGGCGAGATCATTACCAATTTCTTTCGCAGGCAGCGGCAACTCGGGAAAAAATAGCCCTCCACTCGAATGCTCGTTTTCCAACTGCCCTGTGCCATTTTGCCAACTCCCCAATCCACTGCGGATGGTATCCCCGGTTTCTTGATATTCTGGTCCAATCACATCTTGTCTCTGCCGTCGGTTGATTTAGGATTTCCGCATACTGTGCAAGTTCCATATGAGTAGGTTCATGAGCCAAAAATTTGATCTCGTTGTGCTGGGCGGTGGTCCCGGTGGTTATGTTGCTGCGATTCGCGCTGCCCAACTTGGGTTAAACGTTGGAATCATTGACGAACACACTCAATTCGGAGGCACTTGCCTACGTGTCGGGTGCATTCCCAGTAAGGCTCTCCTGGAAAGCAGTCACGCCTACGAGACAGCCACCCATGAAATGGCTCAGCATGGTATCGAAGTGGGTCAGGTCGGCCTGAATCTCGCTCAGATGATGAAACGCAAAGACGAGATCGTTGCTCAATTGACTGGCGGCATCAACATGCTGTTAAAACGCAATAAAGTGACGATGCTAGTCGGTCGCGGGCAACTTGCCTCGGCCCACGAAATTGAAGTGACCGGCCAAGATGCGGGGCTCGTGAGTGCCGACCGAATCATCATTGCTACCGGGAGTGTACCGACTATTTTCCCGGGTATCGAATTTGACGGAACGATGATCGGCGACAGCACGACTGCACTTTCGTTCGCGGCGGCTCCCAAAGAACTCATCGTGATCGGAGCCGGTTACATTGGCTTGGAAATGGGTTCCGTTTGGAATCGGTTAGGCAGTCAAGTTACGGTCTTAGAAGCATTGGATCGTATTTTGCCCGGCATGGATGGCGAGATGGCCAAACTCGCCCACCGTACCTTTGAGAAGCAAGGGTTAAATTTCAAGACTGGCATGTGGGTGGAAAGTGCCAAAGTTGATGGCGACCGCTGCGTCGTTCAATGCAAAGATCAAGAACCCATGCACGCAGACCGTGTACTGATTTGTACCGGTCGCTCTCCCAACACCTCTCAGATAGGTTTGAAAAACGCTGGTGTGGCAACCGACGCTCGTGGGTTCATTACCGTTGATGAAAATTACCGTTCCTCGGCAGACTCAATTTTCGCGATTGGTGACTGCATCGGTGGTGCCATGCTGGCTCACAAAGCATCCGACGAAGGGATTGCCTGTGTGGAAAAAATAGTAACGGGTTATGGGCATCTGGATTACGGTGCCATCCCCGGAATTGTTTACACTCACCCGGAAATCGCATCCGTGGGGCAGACCGAAGAACAACTGAAAGAGCAGGGCATTAAATATAATAAAGGCATGTGCCCTTACGGCGCAAATGGAAGAGCCCGCACCTTGGGCGATACCAGCGGACGGGTAAAAATCCTTGCCGATGCTGAAACCGACCGAATTTTGGGAGTTCACGCCATCGGCTTACACGCGGGTGACTTAATCGCAGAAGCAACCGTTGCCATGACGTTCAAAGCCAGCTCTGAAGATTTGGCACGCTGCATTCATGCCCATCCGACTCTCTCGGAAATTGTCATGGAAGCTGCTTTGGCAGTAAACAAGCAAGCGATCCACACCTAGAGTTCTGGCCAGCACGAGAACATGATTGAAGATTCGCCGGCGTGCCGCGTACCGACCAGGTGGTGCGCGGACCCGCGTTACCAGTCGTTTGTGGACTCGTAACCCTGCCGAATCAATTCTTCTCCAACCTCTTCCTTGATCCACTGTTTGGCGTCATCAAATATATAATTTCGCCAATCGCCAACCTGGCCCTTGCGATTAAACTCCGTGGGACGTTCCTGCTTTAACCCGGGCTTTAAAGAATCGGGAACGGGCTCAGCTAGTTGAGGGTCCACATCGAGGAATTCATACATTTGCCGACAACACAATTCGACGTTGGCATGCGTTTCCTCGTACTTCATAGTCAGTACCCGCAAAGCCGGATGGGTTGCCTGAGTGCGGCGGTCGGATTCCAAATGCTCCCGCCACCACCTCATTGATTCTCTCACCATTTCTTCCGTCGCTAGTAACTGCTCCGGGTTCTCACGAAAGTACCATCGATTCGCCTGAAATGCTTCCAGTCGCGGCTGCAACTCCGGAAAACGCTGAAAGACGCGTGATACCTGGGGAAAGTTATAAAGATGAAAGAACCGGCTGATCAAAACGTCGCGGGCATCGCGAATGAGCGTGATTTGCGGAGCCCCTTTTATGATCAGCGGCTGCAAAGTATGGGGGGTGCGTTCTCCGATGACCGTTGCTTGCGGGTCTGCTAAATCCATCAAAGTCTGCCGCAGCATCGCTTGTAAATTCGCTCGTACCACTCGCCGCACCTGCGAACCATGCCCCAGCGTGGTGCCGTGGTCATTCTTTAGAAGTTGTCGATTTTCCATAATCGACAACTTACGCATATCGGCTTGGACGGTTTCGTAAATCGACTGCAGGTGCAGTTCGCCAACGCAGCTGATATCCGGATGCAGGTTCAGTAATTGGCTAACCCAATTGGTGCCAGATTTCATGAAACCGCGGAAAGCAAAAAACCGTTTATGGCTGGCGTTTGGACGCTCGCTGGAGGGACCAGTAATGTCGTTCAAATGATTCATAGAAAAAGAGCACCCGGGCGGGCCGTAATATAACGAGCGTCAGCGTGGCAAGAGTATAGCAAGCCTCTAGCTTAATTCGCAGGGAGGGAGCCTACCGATTCTTTTGTCTTCAACCCGATCCATGATCACTCGAGTAGGCTAACCGCGTTATGAAAATCAGGAAAACCAATGATGGAACTGTCCCGAAAGACATTAACGATCGGTCGCGGGAACTTTGGCAGCACCCGCCGCTTTGCCAGGCACTCGGGGGTCGTGAACACCGATAAATCGTGACTTATCCGCGTCAAAAAAAATGGCCTGCGAAACGCCAGCTCGATTCGACACACGTACCTGATGTCCCATTTCTTCTAACTTATCCTGCACTTCTGGCGGGAAACCCGTTTCCAGCATCAACAGATCTGGAGACCATTGATGATGAAATCGCTTTTGCCCCACCGCCTGTTCAAGGCTCATTTCCAAATCAATTTTCCCGACGATGGCTAAGAGAGCCTGAGTGATGATGCGTGGCCCACCAGCTGCCCCGACGGTCATGAAAGGCTGTTCCCCCTTCATAACAATCGTCGGGCTCATGCTCGACAAGGGGCGTTTGCCAGCTTGCACACTGTTGGCCTCCGTGCCGACTAAACCGTAAGCGTTGGGAATACCTGGAGCTACCGCGAAATCATCCATCTGATTGTTCATCACGACTCCCAAGCCTGGGATTACCACCTTGGAGCCAAACGAAGTATTGACTGTGGTTGTGATGGCGACCCAATTACCGTGCTTGTCCGCTGCAGCGATATGGGTCGTGTGGCGTTCAAAAAACTTGGCATCGGCTAAGGGCGGTGTGCCATGCGATGTTACGGGCATCACTTTTTGCAGGTCAATTTTCTTGGCCAGTTCCGCCGCGTAGCTTTTATCAATCAAACCCAGAGGTACGTCAGCGAAATCGGGATCACCCAACCAATGAGCGCGATCCGCGAAAGCTAATTTCATCGCTTCGGCCACGACATGAACGTAAGTCGCTGGATCCGTTTCGCGGAGTGTGTTTAAGTCGAAGGGCTCCAGAATATTCAAAATTTCCGCCACGTGCACGCCACCAGAACTGGGCGGCGGGAAACCGATAATGGTATGCCCTCGGTAGGTTGTTTCGACGGGATCGCGGCGGCGTGTCAGATAGTTTGCAAAATCGGCCTCGGTAATCAGGCCTCCGTTTTGTTGCATCCACAACGCAGTCTGTTTGGCGAAATCTCCGCGATAAAAGTAATCGACTCCGTCATTTGCCACGCGTTCCAATGTATTAGCCAAGTCCGATTGCACGAGCCTTTCGCCAGCTTGTCGCGGCGTTCCATCGTCTTTCAAAAACACCTGCTTGCTGCCCGGAAATTTAGCAAGGGATTCGCTCGTTCGCTTCAATACGGAAGCGTACGTGGGAGTGATGGGGAATCCTTCGCGAGCTCGTTTCGCAGCGGGCAGAACGAGCGACGCGAAATCTTGATTGCCGAATTCGCGCACGGCCTGCTCATAAGCCTTAAGAGCACCGGGAACACCGATCGCCAAAGCACCTTCCTGAGATAAACGGGTGTCGGGTTTCCCGTCTTTCAAAAACATATCCCGATGAGCGGCCGCCGGAGCCATTTCGCGGCCGTCGATTGCCACCACCTCGCCGTTGGCTCGACGAATCAAAATAAAGCAGCCGCCCCCGATACCCGAGTTGTAGCCATCAACGACCGCCAACATCAAAGCAGCGGCAACCGCGGCATCCACTGCGTTGCCACCTGCCTCAAAAGCAGCCACACCCGCGTCGGTAGCGATAGGATTGACCGTAGCCACCATATTTTCTTCGGCGATTCCCACATTCTCGCTCTGCCACGCGGTCAAGCTCACGCTGGTACAGCAGGTCAGTAAAATAGCCAATAAAGCAGTGTGTAGGGGATAATTTCTCATGACTTGTTTTGCGATAGCATGCATTTGTTACCTTGGAAACAGCTGACATTTTTGACGTCGGGCGCTTAAAACGCAACCAATAGATTTCAATCTGCATTGCTTATCCCTAGTTTTTTCCCGTAAGCTGGGAGCATCATGAATGAAAACGAAGAAATCGCCGAATCCGATGACGACGTGGACGAGCTACCCGAAGAAGGGATTGAGCTGTCACTCGACGAATTGGGACGCGCTTACGCCCGCGCTTCCGGGATAGAACCGGAAGAACCTCAAGAACCCATCGACGCGGAACCGGTGGCTCTGGATGATGACGCGCATTGTGAACTTTCCCCAAAATCGATTTTGGAGGCCATTTTATTCGTCGGTTCTACCGACCCAGAGGAACCGCTAACCACCCGTAAAATCGCTTCATGGATCCGCGGCGTGAGCCCCAAGGAAATCACCCAACTGGCCAAAGAACTGCAGCAGGAGTATGAACAAACAGGCTCCGCTTTTCGCGTGCAGCGTGATCGCAATCAATTACGCTTAATTTTGGCGAGCGATTATGAAGTCGTCCGCGAGAGTTTTTATGGTGAAACTCGCAAAGCAAAACTCAGTCAACAGGCAATAGATGTGCTGGCTATCGTGGCTTACAACCAGCCCATTAAAAAGGAAGAAGTCAACGAACTCCGCAGTCGAGACTGTGGCTCCATCTTGAATCAATTGGTGAAACGCAATCTGGTGGGTTGGTCCCCCGATCAAGAGAAAACCAAACTCAAGAACTATCACACGACGGATCGTTTCCTGGATCTGTTTGGACTTGAATCCATCGAAGATCTTCCGCAATCGGAAGAGTTTTCGATTCCGGATTAACGCCGCACTCCCGTCTTTTGCCTATTGGCCCAAACCGCCTCCGTCCAACCTCAACGTGGTTTGAGTGCCGAGAGAATAATATTGACGCCAAGTCGTGCGGCATCATCTTTGTCATATCCACGGCACTGAGTCTCCGCTCCGTTCTCCATGGCGCAGCTGAGATCATTCGGTGAAAAGACCACGATCCAGCGTCCCTCGTACTTGATACCCTCAATCAGTGGGGGGGTTTCCAAATGACGGACTCCGCCCGGGGCGTCTCTCGATGGCTGGTGCATTTTCACCTGACTCAAATCGTAACCTCCCGATTGAGAACTCCACATGGGATCCGTCGCTGGAATGGTCTCCAACCGGTACTCGGGAAATAGCTCTTTCATTTCTTTACGAAACGCCTCGACGAATGCGGGGGAAGAACAGATTGCATCGGCGAACAGAAAACCATAATCCGTGAGATATTCACGCAAGGCTTCCCGATCCTCATCCGACCACTTAAACGCCGAGCGGCCATGCATGAACACCATGGGGTATTTCCTCAATGTCTCCACCTTGGGAGAAATCATTTGGCGTTCGATCTTGAACCGTTGCTTTAAATCAAAACTGGCTCGCCGCATGATATTTTGCCAAGCATTGGGAGCGGCGTCAGCATTACCGCCGTGAGCCAATTTCGGAATCATGACAATTCGCTCACCCGGCCCCTCAAAACTGACGTCCAATATTTGAGCCTGTGCCAATTTATCTTTGACGGAGCGGCCCGTCGCGTAAGTCACGATATTCACGCCTAACTGGGTGGCATAGTCGACTTGTTTCGCGGCCATAATGGTCAAAGCATCTCGAAAGGAAGGACGATTGACTCGCCAAAATCCTGATAGATTTCTTTGGCAATAAACAACGCTGGTCCGACAACTGGATTGAATGCCATACAAGGGCCAAGCAGGATTCCCACCTTTGAGATCGTACTGAGCTGAATAAATGGGGTGGGATTGATCGAGTAACATGAGTTTATTTTCCGGAAAGATCTCCTCCATCAATTTGCGAAAATCTCGGTTGAATCCCGAG
>JAAEPL010000161.1 GCA_024232675.1 Planctomycetaceae bacterium | reverse complement strand
TCGGCAAACTTTAACGATTGCAAAAGATTTATCGGTTCGATCGACGAGCAACTTTTGGGAAATTGAGAAATCCCGCCCGCATAACGGAAACAAATTACCGGTCAGCGAAATATTTTCGCCAGCATGCGTTTGCTTGCAGCTTTTGCCGCGTCGCTTTATCCGGCATTTGCTGGTTGGGTAAAGTTTTAGGGCAAGATGGTCCGAGAGTTGCATATGGTGAGATGCTTGTCACAGCAAGGGCTCTGACAGCAGCTTCCACAGGACGCGGAACAATTAAGCTACCAAGGATGGGTTGCCATGTTTAATGGAATCTATAGCAACGCGACGGCGATTGATATTTCGTCTCGGCAGCACGAAGTCATCGCCAACAATCTAGCGAATGCAAATACGCCAGGGTTTCGTCGCACGTTATTAGCCGTCTCTTCTCGCGGCAACAACGCGTTGCAACAGAATGGCCAACTCAACACTAATTTGCGTGGCAGCGAAGCAGTTCGGTCCTACGTCGATTTTAGCCAAGCTACTATGCGTGAGACCGGACGGCCTTTGGACGTGGCAATCAACGGCGATGGTTTCTTTAAGATTCAAACCGATGGTGGGCCTATCTACACACGCAATGGCTCCTTTCAGGTGACCGACACGGGCGAACTGGTGACCATGGACGGCTTGTCAGTGATGGGCGGCGGTGCCATTCAAATACCCATAGATGTCGCCCTCTCCGATATTGTGATCAATGACGACGGTACGATTCGGGGCAATGGTCAGGAGTTGGGAAGGTTGGATATCGTCAGCTTCAATGACCCAGATGCTCTGATTCAAATCGGTCCCACTCGTTTTCGCGCACCCGGAGGTGTCGGCGAAATTCCCTCGGAAGCTGTCGTTAAGCAAGGTGCTTTGGAGTCTGCTAACACCTCAGTGGTCTCTGAAATGATTGCCATGATCGTTGGAATGCGGCATCTGGAATCGGCACAACAAAGCTTGAAGTCCATTTCGGAAGCGATTCAACAATTCACACAGCTTGACGGCTAAACGAACCCAGAACTGACTCAGATCAACCGTTTAAAGGGATTTAATTAATGTTACGAGCATTTTATTCGAGTGCCACCGGCATGCGAGCGCAGGAATTATTGATTGATAATACTGCCAACAATCTCGCCAATGTTAACACCAGTGGTTTCAAGCGCAGTCAGGTCGATTTCGCTGACTTGCTTTATTCTACTGAACGGGCTGCTGGATCAGAAGTCGCTGCGGGTCAGGTCGCTCCCATTGGATTGCAAATTGGCAGTGGGGTGCGAGTCGTGGGCACCAGTAAGGTGTTTACACCGGGGAACGTGCAAGAGACGGGGATCTCCACGGATGTCGCCATCGAAGGCGATGGTTTTTTCAAGATCGAAATGCCCAGCGGTGACGAGCGTTTTACTCGTGATGGTAGTTTCCGTATCGACAACAACGGTCTACTGGTTACCTCAGAGGGTTTCGTCGTGGATGGAAATATCACGGTCCCTAACAATGTCTCAGCTAATAATTTACGGATCGGTGTGGATGGCACGGTGTCCGCCATTGCCGACGGAACGTCTGTCAGCTTAGGTACCCTGCCCTTGTACCGATTTGTGAACCCGATGGGTCTGCAAAGTGAGGGTGGCAATTTGTATGCTGCCACGCCTGCTTCGGGGGATGCCGAGGTGGGAATCTCGGGCGATAACGTGGGAATGCTGCGACAAGGATTTATTGAAGGGTCTAATGTCGAAGTGGTGCGCGAATTGGTTTCGTTGATTACCGCCCAGCGTGCATATGAAATAAATTCACGAGCCATCCAGGCGGGTGACGAAATGCTTTCCAACACTGCTCAACTAACCCGTTAGGTTTAATTGATGTTGCGTCATCACTTATTTTATTGCCTCGGTTTGCGTTTAGCGCTGCTTGGCTTTCTAGCTTGCCAGGTTGCCACTTTGGCAGCTCAGGAAAAAGTAAGGATCGCGATGCGCCCGGACGCCATGATTGGCTCAACGAACGTCCGGCTGGGCGATTTGGCGATTGTCGAAGGGGGAAGTAGTGAAAAACGCGCAGCGATCTCACAACTCGATCTGCGAATCAATGCCAGCCAAAACAAATCTGTGATCAGCCGCGGCGAAATGACGACTCGTTTATTGATGGCCGGATTTGATCCGAATGACTTCCAATTGCAAGGTGCCAGCACCCAATTACTCCGCGGCCCCGCTGGTAACGGCATTCAAGCCACTTTGCAAAACGCGATTTCGCGACACGTCTCCGGGACACTGAATATGGATGTTCGCGATGTTCAGGTCACGGTGCTCTCTTTTCCAGAAGCGCTCGCCAAATATGGTGATGATGAGTATCAGTTTTCCGCTTTGGATCACGCCGATCGAATCGTTGGACGGCGGACGGTCATGATGGGTGTCTTCCGCCACGGCAGGATGGAGCAGCAGGTTCAGGTGTTGGCCCAGACGTCCATTAGTAAAGAAGTGCTAGTGGCTCTTCGGCCAATTGAACGCGGAGAGGTTTTGGATCGCGATAACGCGTTTTTAGAACGCAGACAGTTCGCTAACTTTTCCGCAAAGTGGATTGCCGAGGATGGCTTTGGACAAACCGTAAGCCGCAGAATTCGCGCCCAAGAAGCGATACGTTCCGTGGATCTGACGCGAAAAAATAAAACCAACCGCAAGGAAGTGATTGTTCGTGCGCGAGACATCGTGACGGTAGTTGCTAACAAGGGTGCTTTGAAGATCACCATGTCGGGGATGGAGGCGATGAAGTCTGGTGGTGTGGGGGATGTCATTCCTTTGCGCAATCCGGACTCCAAAAAGATCGTCTATGGGAAAATTATCAATGCCTCACGAATTGAACTGAGTTTTTAGAAATAACTGCTTGATCTCAGTTGTTAAAACGGAGTTTTGAATGCCGTCATTTTACAGTTTGAAATCCATGCTTGGCGTCGTATTGCTCGTCGTTATGGGCACGACCGCAACGGTGGATCTGCAAGCGCAGACTCGCTATCGATCTTTGTGGGATAAGCGAGATGACCGTAAGGCCTTTTTGTTTCGAGATATCAAAGCTCGAAATGTTGGTGATAATTTAACCATCGCCATTATCGAGAATACGGATGTCGCAAATTCTGATTCACGTGGGATGAGTAAAGCGACCGCTAAAGCAGCAAGCGGCGGGTTTAGCTACGGTGGCTTCGGTGCCGCAGGGGATGCATCGGCATCGATCGGCTCTGATTCTGTTCGTGAGTTTGATGGCGATACCAACTTCTCAAGTGACCGGCAATTTATTGACCGGTTTTCAGTGACCGTGATTGACACATTGCCAAACGGAAACATGTTGGTTTCCGGCTCACGGGAGGTACTGGTGGAAGGTGATTCTAGAAAATTAGTGTTAACGGGGATTGTCCGCGGTGATGATATACGAAGCGATAACTCAGTGAGATCGAGCAATGTGGCGAGTTTGAAAATACGCTATCAGGGCGCTGGCCAGGAAACAAAATTTGTCAATCAAGGTTGGTTGGGAAAACGTCTTAACAAGTACTGGCCTTTCTAAACGATAACGAATTTGAAATGAAATATTCCAAATCACTTTCACGAATGCTGGCAATGAGTGTGCTGGCGGTCATCGCCTGCTCGCCGGGAATGATCGCTGCTGCAGCAATGCCGCAAGCCATGGCTGAGACCTTGCCGCCACCGATGCAGAATCCTGGTGCAGCGGCGATGGCGCAAGTGGGTCGCTCAAACGGACCTGGTCAGGGTGGTTACGGCGTCAATTTTCAGAACTCCGTACGCATTAAAGATCTCACTCGGATTCAGGGGCGTCGCACCAATAAATTGACGGGTATGGGATTGGTTTCCGGGTTAAATGGCACGGGTAGTAAGAACCCGGTGACACGCGAGTTTGCTCTCAACATGCTGGAGCGGTTTGATTTGCGATCAGATCCTTTGTCGCGTGCAGAAATTCGTCGGAGAGGTTTGGACAAGACCGATAACCTTTCGGTAGTAACCGTCACCGCAGAAGTAGATGTTACTTTACATAAGCAGGGGAATCCCATCGACGTTACCATTTCGACGTTCGATGATGCGACCAGTCTGCAAGGTGGTGTGCTCATGCTGACTCCCTTGTTTGGAGTCGATGGAGAGGTTTACGCCTTGGCGAACGGTCCGGTATCTGTGGGTGGCTTTAGTTTTTCGGGCGAAGCGGCATCGGTCCAGCAAAATCATCCTACGACGGGTAGGATTCCTAACGGCGGGACGATCGAAAAAGATATTTGCGACACGCTTTTAACGCATACGGATCGATTTCGATTAAACTTAACGTCTCCTGATTTGGAAACGGCTTCCAGGATGGTGAACGCGATTAATGGGTTTTGGCCTAATTACGCTCATATGTTGGATGCGGGCGTGATCGAGGTACGAGTGCCAGAACCTTACATGCAACGTCAAAATCAATTTATGGCATTGGTTCAGTCGATTCGCGTGGTGCCTGATAGTGAGGCACGCGTGGTGATTAACGAACGGACAGGAACGATTGTGATCGGTCAAAATGTTCGCTTGTCCAAAGTCGCGATCAGCCACGCGAACTTGTCAGTGGTGACCAGTGAGTCTCCGATGGTTTCACAACCCGGGCCATTTTCGGATGGTGTGACAGCAATCGTGCCTCGCACGTCTATCGATGTTCAAGAGGGTTCGGCTCCGGTCAGGGTGATTGATCCGCCCGTCACCGTCGGCGATTTGGCAGCTGCCCTGAATGCAATGGGTGTGACGCCGCGTGACCTGAGTTCCATTTTCCAACAGTTAAAGGTCTCAGGTGCCCTGCACGCAAAACTGATTTTTGAATAAGTCGGTTTTATGAGAAATCAAAAGTAAATTCGGTACGGATACCAACTCTACACCTATATCGGGATGACGCATGGATGCTATTAGCTCGAGCCTAGCCAGCAACGCTACTGTTGCGAAATACGCCTCTGAAATTCAAGGTCTTCAGCAATCGGATACCAAGGATCCCGAATCGATCGCTAATGCGGCGAAAGAATTCGAGAGCGTTTTTCTTTCCATGCTCTTAAAAAACATGCGGGCAACCGTTTCGGAAGAAGGTCTCTTCGCTGGCGATAAATCGGATACTCTTGGAGGAATGTTTGACTTGTTTATGAGTCAGCACCTATCCAATTCCGACGCCCTGGGTGTTTCCAAAATGCTGAAGCAGACACTCTCCGAACCCGTTTCCCAGACCACAAATAAGCCATCTTAAAAGGAGCAAGTAAGTCATGAATGAAGCACATCGCGAAACAGCCATCACCCAGCAATGTCTGAGTCACCTGAGTAAAGAAACAGAATTACTGCAACACTATATTCAGGTGAGCATGATGATTCACGATAACTTGGGTGTCTCGACAGAGGTGTTGGAGGATGAAAATGATCCGCTTGCCAAGTTGGGGAAACAAACCACGCAAATGGAAAAAGAGCGGCTGCAAATGACTGCGGCCATCGCTCAGTACTTAGGGGTGCCGGAGCAACAGGCCACCGTGCGTACTTTGATGGACACGCTCGGGGAAGAGAATCAAAAATTATTGGCCGAGAAACGAGACGAACTGTTGGGTTTGGAGGCATCGATTCAACAACAGAATCGCACCAACTCATTCCTCATCCGGCATACGATTGATTTGTATCAACGCATTGCCATGGAATTATCGGATCAGCGTCCCGCCGCAACCACGTATTCTGCCACGGGTGCCCTGAGTAGCGATAGCACAACCAATCTGTTGCAAACGGACTGCTAGAGAAATGCTTAACTTCAACGCAGGTCTTTCGGCGCTACGTAGCAGTCAAGTTGCGATGGATGTGATTGGCAATAATATTGCCAACGCAAACACGCCCGGCTACCACCGCCAATCCGTTCAGCACGTCCAATCAGCACCGCTGTATGACGGTGATTTTTGGCGAGGGACGGGCGTTGATGTTTCGCGGATTAATCAAATTGCCAGTGCTAACGTGGAGCTGGCACTTACGGCAAATATTGCCGACACGGGGAATGTGCAACAAGCCCGACGAATTGCCAGCCAGATCGAGAACAGTCTGCTGCCGTCGGCCGGTTCTATCCACCAGCGTTTCCAGCAATTTTTTGATAACTTTAATTCATTGCAAAGTGAGCCAGAGAATGCCTCCCAGCAGCGAATTGTGGCCAGCACCTCGCAAAATTTGGCGGGAGAGTTCAATGCAATTTCAGGTGAGTTCCAAGAGTTAAAGGTTGCCACTCGCCAGGATATTGAATTTTCTATTCGGCAGGTTAACCAGCAATTAAGTGCACTGTCGGAGTTAAATCAACAGATCAGTAACGCGCAGGCGATAGGCCAAAATCCAAATAGTCTCTTGGATTCCCATCAACAATTGGTCAACGACATCGCTCAAACGATTGATATAAAAGCCGTTCCGGAGTCGCGTGGTTTTACGTATCAGTTTGCCCAAAGTCGCGTTTTGATCTCTCAGTCCACGTTTCAATTGGAAGCCAACTTTCAGTCCGATGGATCGGTCGAAATTAGGGAGCAGTCGGGGCAAATAGCACTGGATTTGGGAGCCGGTAGTTTGGCGGCGATGCAGCATTCGCTGAACGATGTGATTCCGGAATACGAATCGCAAATTTCCGAATTGGCATCCGCATTGATAACGTCAGTCGACCATGTTCAGGCCACCGGGGTAAGCCAATATGGCCCGTTGCATTCAGTGACCAGTCATCGCACCGTAAGTGATACCGAGATTCCTCTGGCGGAGGCTGGACTGCCCTTCGAAATAAAAGAGGGTGAGTTGTACATCACGGTTCATGACGAACTGACGAACCAACGCACGCAACATCAAGTATTGATTGATCCTAGCTCTCTTTCCCTAACGGAGTTGGCGAAGGAAATTAGCCAAGTCCCTCACGTGCAAGCGGTGGCGGATCCCAATACCAATCAGCTAACGGTTGTTTCCGAGCCAGGCTATGGGTTTGATTTTGCCGGGCAACTGCCCACCGAGGCTGATCGCTTGACCATCACCGGTGATGCCGGAATTTCATTTCATGGGGTTTACACGGGTGCCGAAAACCAGGAATTGGGTTTTGAAATACTCGATACCGGGCAGGTTGGCGGGCCAGCGGATTTACGAGTCCGAGTGACCGACCAAGCCGGGAACGAAGTCGGCGAATATCAGCTGGGAAGTGGTTATGAACCAGGATCGATCATTGATTTGGGAGATGGCCTGCAGATTTCGTTCGCTTCAGGCTCGTTAAATGCCGGTGACACTTTTTCAGTGTTTGCTGTTAATAATTCGGATACCAGTGGAACGTTAGTGGGACTTGGGTTGAACTCTTTTTTCGAAGGTAGCAACGCAAGCGACATTCGCTTATCCAGCGATGTCAGTAATGACCCCTCGCGTATTTCCAGCGGCCGCTCGGACGATTCGGCAGATGGCAGCAATGCGAAACGGATTCTCGAATTGCGCGATATGGCACTGGTTAATGGTGAGTTGTCTTTGGAGGATCATCTCGATCGTACGACAACCTCCATTGCCATCGAAGTGAATGTGCTAAACGATCTGGAGACTGACTTAGTTTCGTTTCAGAACATATTATCGCGAGAGCGAGAATCTATTTCTGGCGTAGATCCGAACGAAGAGATGATTGAGATGTTGAAGTATCAACGTTCATTTCAGGCGGCGGTCCGTGTAATCACGACCATCGACGAAACGCTTAGTGAACTCATGAATATTATTAGGTAACCAAGAATGTTCAGAATCACGCCATTTTCCGCAGCTCAAACAACGATCTTTCAAAATCGTGCCCAAGCATCGCGTTTATCCAAGTTACAGTTCCAAGCTTCGTCTGGTTTGAAATATTCTCGGCCATCGGAAAATCCGATGGAGAATCGCACGATTAGTAGGCTGAATCGAACGCTCGAGAGTTTGGCCACGCAACAGTCCCGGATCAATGATGTCCAACAACCGCTCAACAACAGTGTCACGAATTTGATTGAGGCCAATGATCTGCTTACGAGAGCCAAGCAGATCGCTTTGGAGGCTCCCCAATCCATCAATGAAGGAGCTCAAGAGGTGTTGGCGGCGGAACTGGACTCCATTATCAACCGCCTGCAGTCGATCGGTAATTCGCAATATCAAGATCGTTATTTATATTCTGGAGCTGCCGGCGACACGGAGCCATTCCAGATCCTCGATAACGCCGGTCTGGCCATTCCCTTTGTGGTATACGGAGGTTCTTCACAAAACGCCGAATCGGTAATTTCACAATCGATCTCCATTGAAACAGCGTTTTCCGGTGCTGAGATTTTCATGCAACGTGGTCGTGGTGCGACGATGTTCATTGGTAATACGGGGGCCGCCCCAGGGGCCGGTACGGACAGCGAGATAGGCCGTGCAAATTTAACGGTGTCGCATACATTGACGACTTTTTCCGGCGGATCCGGAGTCGCTGCTGGAGTCGATAGCGCGGAGGGAGACACGATCATTGGGGCGATGGGTCAGCATCAATTGACGTTGACCGACACCAGCGGTACGGGAACTTCTGGAACGGTCTCCTTGGATGGGGGACCTAGCGTGGCATGGACCAGTGCTGACACAAATTTGAAATTAACGGGGCTCCATGGGGGGGCGGTGTTCATCGATACCACAGCGATCGCTGCGGGATTTTCCGGAAACGTCGATATCGAAGCAGCGGGAACACTTTCTACTGATGGAGGTGCAACGGAAACAGTTATCGATTTTTCAAATAATCAAGTCGTAGAAAATTCGATCACGGGAAACGTGACCCATATCGATTCAAGCGGTGTGGCGTATGCCGGAGTCGATTCATTGGAATACGAGGGTACCGCTGACGCTTTTACTGCCCTGCTAGAGTTGCGAGATGACTTGCAAAACACTCGTGGTTTAGACAGTGCCGATTTGAGCGAATCGCTGGAGCGTCGGTTTGTAGACTTGCAAAGAGCTAGCGACCAAATTCTTAACGTCGTGGGTGAGCAATCAGTCGCCCTGCAGCAATTGGACCAAATGGCAGTGCAAAACGAGAACCAGCAACTGGATCTAAGCTCTCGCCTTAGCGATGTGGGATCTGCCGATTTGGCAAAAGTTATTGTAGAAATGCAAGGTGTACAGACGACGATGCAGTTTAACTACGCTGCGCTTTCGATTGTTCAGAGTAACAACCTTTTGGACTTTCTCGGTTAGGATTTATGCAACAAAAAAAAGCTGGCTTAACGGCCAATGAAAAGATAAATCGCGTCGACATTTTGCTGGGAATGTTGAGTTCACCAGAGACCCCAATTGACAAAATTCTCAAGCAATTAGATCTGCTTCCCGAGATGTCCGACGCGTTGTTGAACCGAGCGAATTCGTCGGAATTTGCTCTCAAGCATCAAATCGAACGGGTATCCCATGCGATCGCCGTATTGGGCATGCAACGTGCCGTGCAAACCGTAGCACAGTCATCGCATCAGAATCCGACTCCGAATATTTCTCTGCAAGGCCCTACCGAAAGGTATGATAACGTGCCCTCGGTTTAACATGGGCCGTTGCTTCGACTCAAAGAGCAAAGCAATAAGACGGAAGAGGTAATCCATTCTTCCAAACCAATCTGCATGCTAGGTACGATCCGCAAAATTGCTATGACTGGCAATCTTTCGTACCAATATCAAGGGCCGATTCGTGGAAGCTGCGTGCTGCCAAAGATTCGTAAGATAACTTTTTTAAGTTGTTTGACGTTTTCGATTGGATGCTCCGGGCTGATTTCTATGGGTCCCCTAGCCTCCTAACGCGCTAGTAGAGGGGTGGTTATGTTGCAGTCCAAAAAGCGATTGGTGGGTTCGCTGCTCTTTGTAATTGGGGCATCGATGTTCATGCTTGCTCCCGAGCAGAGTCAGCCAATAATGCCTGACCAAAGGTCTCAAGACTATCCCGAAATGTGGACCTCTCTCGGCCTCCCGGAATTGCCAGGAGCGCGAATCACTCGTGTTGGTAGTTCTGCGGGCGGCGACTTGGATTATCGGATCGACATGGAAACGCAACAGTCGGTAAAAGATGTGGGTCGCTTTTTCGAGGAAGCGCTTGCAAAAGGCCTATTCGATACTGGTCAACAAGCATTCGGATTTACACAGGGCTACCGAAAAGAATTTCAATCTGGTGATGTCGATATTGCAGTTGCTGCAGAACCAGATCCGCAAAACCCGAGCGGTTCAAAAATCTACATCGTGATTCGTAACGATTTGGACTTAAACACACGTGCCTACAATTCAGCTGTGAAGGTTGATTAGTAAACGCTTCGTTTTCATGCTTTCCAATGAGCACATTGATCTGCTAGGTGCAAAGCGGCAGAGTAACGAGTAGGCTGCCTGCTTCTTAAAGCCGCGATCAATGATACGGAAGAAGTTCCGTCACGACGTTGTTCTGCAATGGCAAGCGAAAGCTTTTGGTTATCGCCGTTTACGTCGGGTGCAAAAATAGATGATGCCCAAGGCCACGGGGAGTGCTACGCCGGGTTCCGGTACGCTTTGCGGATTCACCACGGAACTTTGGCTGACCACGATGGTTCGCATGCGTGAATAGAAGAGGTCAAATAGACGGGTGTCGTTATCAATACTAGTGTGTGTGATGCTAGTATCATTGAAGAAATCTTCGGCGTTGAAATTTAAGGCGCCTGCTACGTTGCGATCCCCCCCAGGCTCAAAGAATCCGGTGGGGATTTGATAGAAGTTATAGCCGTTGGTCACATTGGACGGCAAAACATTGTCGCCCAATCCGCCGTCAAAAATATCAACCGAGTCAAATTGAAAGCTGGCGTCAACGGTTATATCGGCAGGCAATAACCATTCGGTGGCCAGGCGTATCGTAGCGTTGCCACCCCAACTGTGCCCTGCAATGAAAAGATGATCGATCTGACTTTGGCTATTGATGAAATCAAAAGCCTCGCTGCGTTCGCTATACCGGAAGACTCGGCTGGTGTGGTCGAAAGTTGGGAAATCAGAACTGAAATTGCTGTCCAGGCTTTCCTTGAAAAAATCCATTCCGCTCGGACTGCTGGGATTGAATCCGGTGAACAGGACGGAGACGATATCGCCGCGAGCTGCGCTGCTCGATCCGCAT
>JAAEPL010000160.1 GCA_024232675.1 Planctomycetaceae bacterium | reverse complement strand
GCACAGCCTCCCCTTAAAAATCGACGGCGATCAGGCGAGCGTGCGGTGAGAGAGGCTTTGGAGTGGCTCATAGTTTCGGCCAAGCTGCCGATTTTCGGGGGAATGAGTGAAGGTAAGCGTCGATACAGCAGACTTATAGCTCCTCGAGAAACGGCTCTTCTTTCGAAAAAACCGGCTTTCACCGAGAACTTGGCGAATTCGCTATTTACCACCATATCGAGGGGCTCTGGTGCCGTCAAAATCAGGTTGCTGCCGAATCATAAAATCTAACGGAAAAATTTGAAAATTCAGACGATTGACGACTCGAATAACGGGCCTTAAAACTGGCCTTCTCGTTCGTATCTTTCCCGACAGGCCCGCTCTCCCCTCAGGATCACGAAAAACCTTGCGAAAGACGTCCCACCCGGCGTTACTTTTCACTACCCCACGCCAGGCGATGAATTCTGCAGGCCCTTAGGCCTCTTAGGCTCAAATATTTGTGCGGCAAAAACACAGGACAATAAAATGACGGTGTCTTCGACCAGTATCGATCAACTTTCCATCAATACGATTCGCACGTTATCGATGGATGCGGTTCAACAAGCAAATAGTGGGCACCCGGGTACACCGATGGCCTTGGCTCCCGTTGCATACGGCGTTTGGCAGCAGGCGTTACGATTCGATCCCGCCCATCCCAACTGGGTGGCTCGAGACCGATTTGTATTGAGTTGCGGGCACGCATCCATGCTGCTTTATTCCTTGCTCCATTTGACCGGTGTTCAGGCGGTCGATGAAAACGGTCAGCCGTTAGATCGGCCGGCAATTTCCTTGGATGACATTCGTAATTTTCGGCAAATGGAAAGCCCTTGCGCGGGTCACCCCGAATTTGGCGAAGCTGCTGGGATCGAAACGACAACGGGTCCGTTGGGGCAAGGCATTGCCAACAGCGTGGGTATGGCGATCGCCAGCAAGTTTTATGAAAGCCGTTACAACCGCCCTGATTTTGACATGTTTGGATTCGACGTTTACTCCATCTGCAGCGACGGAGACCTGATGGAGGGAGTCGGCCGAGAAGCGGCTTCGATTGCCGGCCATTTGGGTTTGGGAAATTTGTGCTGGATCTATGACGACAACAAAATCACGATCGAAGGTTCAACCGACCTAGCGTACACCGAAGACGTGGACAAGCTTTTTGAGTCCATGGGATGGAATGTCGCGCGGGTGGATGATGCTAATGACATCGAGGCTATTCAGGCCGCTTTGGACCTATTTCGTATGACCGACGATCGTCCGACTATCATTATCCTCAAGTCCATCATCGGTTACGGAGCGCCTAATAAACAGGATTCCGCTGCCGCTCACGGAGCCCCGTTGGGTGACGAGGAAATTCGCTTAGCCAAACGGTTTTATGGTTGGGACGAAGAACAGAAATTTCATGTCCCGGAAGATGTGATGACGCATTTTGCCGAGGGAATTGGCGCTCGTGGACAGCAATTGTACGAAAAATGGCAGGGGCAGTGGCAGGCTTATCAGGAGCAATTCCCCAGCGAGGCCGCGGAATTGACCGCCGTTTGGTCTGGGAAGTTACCCGAGGGGTGGGATCGTGACATCCCCGAATTCTCCAGTGAAGATAAGCCTCTGGCGACCAGGTCCTCTTCTGGAAAAGTACTGAATGCCATCGCCAAAAACCTTCCCTGGATGATGGGTGGGTCAGCCGATTTGGCAGGTTCCAATAAATCGCAGATCGATGGCGAAGCGAGCTTTGAGGCTAACCATTACGCCGGGCGGAACATGCATTTTGGGGTACGCGAGCATGCTATGGCAGCGATTTGTAACGGCATGTCGCTCTCAGGCATTCGCAGCTACGCAGCAACCTTTTTTGTATTCACTGACTACATGCGGCCCTCCATGCGATTGAGCAGCTTGATGCACCAAGGCGTGATCTATCTGCTGACCCATGACTCCATTGGGTTAGGTGAAGATGGACCGACGCATCAACCGGTGGAGCACTTGGCTGCCTGCCGAGCCATTCCAGGCTTAAACGTGTTACGCCCTGCTGATGCCAATGAGGTCGCTTGGTGTTATCGAGTCGCCTTGCAGCAAGATAAAAATCCTTCGGCAATGGTGCTTTCCCGTCAGAATTTACCCACCATCGATCGCAACGGTCGAGGACCCGCAGCGGGTACGGCCCGTGGCGGCTATACCGTCGTGGATTGTGCAGCCGAACCGCAGGTCATTTTGATCGGGACCGGCAGTGAATTGATGCTGTGCATCGAAGCCGCGGAAAAACTAACCGATGAGGGCATCGCCGTACGCGTGGTCAGCATGCCCTGTTTTGAATTGTTTGACCAACAGGACGCGGACTACCGTAACAGCATTTTGCCTGCCAACGTTCATGCCCGAGTCGGTGTGGAAGCTGGGATTCGCATGGGCTGGGATCGCTACTTGGGTACCGATGGCCACTTTGTGGGAATGGACTCATTCGGCGCGTCGGCACCGGCAGAGGAGCTTTACGAACACTTTGGAATCACCGTCGAAAACATCGTCAAATCGGCCAAGGCTCAATTGGCTTAGTGGGATGGTGCTGGTTTGCCAGGTCGCTGGTTGTTGAATCGCCAGCGCCTGGCCGGATGGCGAAACTGATGTTTGACTTTGCCGGCTGGGTGAAACGGGGGTTTTTGAGCCAGCCTGGCATCGCGACTGGCATTCGGCGGGGCTCTTTTCCGTGAGTCTGGGCAATTTTGTAAGTCCCCTCTTTTTTCATTTCTCAAAATTGCCCAAAGATGGGCTTTGAATCATTGAAAATAGAACCCACGGCAAGTTATTATCGAGGTTCGTTTAACGATATCTCCAAACGGAAAACCATACAGGAAAATTTCCAATGTTCAGACTCGCCGCCATTGCCGCTCTTGCGGGCTCGCTTTTTTTCATGGCTGATGTGCAACAGGCAAGTGCCCAATATGTTACGAGTTACTATGCTCCAGCGCCTGCCGTCGGCGTCATCCCAGTCCGACGTGGTCTGTTTGGTTTGCGAACCGGTTATGTGCCTGTCGTAGCTGGCACCGTGCCAGTGCCTGTGACAACCATGTATGCACCGGCTCCTGTGACAACGATGTATGCACCGACGCCCGTCACCACCATGTACGCTCCGGCTCCCGTCATGGCTCCGCCTATCACGACCTTTTACGCACCGGCCCCGGTGACGACTTTTTACGCTCCGGCACCCATGACAATGCGAACCTATTACCAACCGTCCATTTACGTGGGACGATAGGCTCTCCGCAAACTTTGAGATCTGATGACCCTGGCCAAGCAATGGCCGGGGTTTTTTTGTCGCCACGGTACCCGGCTTCTGATTGACGCATTCGAGCCATTGCTGCCGGTAGCCAGGCAGGCACGGCTCGGCAATCCCGAAGTGCCGGGGGGAGGTCAGGCACGCATCTGCAGAAAAGCTTGTCGTTGGGCGAGCGGCATTTTTTCTATCGCGTATCGCAGCATCGTCCGCGGCATATGAGGCGCGTGCTGGTGAAGAAATTGTTCCAAGACGCTGAGCTGTTGTTTGCCGACCTCTCGAAGCATCCAGCCCGTGGCTTTGTGAATCAGGTCGTGCGGATGGTCGAGCATGGCTTCCGCCAACTTCAAGGTGTCGTCCAGCTCTCCACGGCGGATGAAAGCGTAGGTGGCAACGATCGCCATGCGCTGTTCCCACAGGTTAGAGGATTCACTAAGCCGCTCCAGCACGTTGCGATTGGTTTGGTCAACTAGCCAGGCTCCGAGGATTTTATGGGCGGAGGCGTCCACCAAATCCCAATGATTGACCGCATCGGTTTGGGACAGGTAGTAATCAACGATGGATTTCCGATCAGCTTGAATTTTGGTTTTTTCAAACTGATCGATCAGGATAAACAGGCCGGTCAGACGGCACTCATGGTAAGGGTCGTCCAGCAGCTTCTGAATTTCGGCACGTGGTAAACCTCGGAATTTGCGGGCGGTTTTTCTCTGGTTGGGAACCACCACCCCGAGGAACTGATCCCCTTCGGCGTACTCTCCCGGCCCGGCTTTGAAAAAGCGGGGGTAAAACGCTGCTTTTTCCGGATTCACAAGGCTCTTTAGCTCTCGTTTTACGGCCGCTGCGGAAAGGGGCATCAGGTTTTTCCCAAGCTTGCCGTTGGCCTAGCGATCGTCTTCTAATTTTTGAATCGCTGCCGGTAAATCCCGGTCGACAATCCCCTTCGCCCCTTTGCCGTCGGATTCTAAACGAAACTTAATCGCCATTTCATCTCGTGGGGAGCGAGCTCGCCAGTATTCCTCCTTGGCTTTTCGGTCCGCCGGCACTGCTAACGGTCGAACGATGCGAAAGCCAACGCCCGTGGAGGGTTCCGTGGTGAACCACCAAGGGCTCTTAGGAGTGTTGGGGTCGTCAGATTTCCACTCTTCATTGTTGCTTGCCAAACGTGCAGCCGATCGCAGGTCTTCTGAGTAGAGTTCCCAAGAACCACCGCGAGCCACGTACGGGTCCGGCTTGGTAGGCCAGTTGATCGCTTCCACCGCTTGATAGGTCTTTTCGGGGTCGAGGTGTTGGTAGCCGTTTTCGTCGTGTTGATCGAGTACCCATTCAGAGACATTGCCATACATATCGTAGAGCCCCCACGGGTTTGGTTTCTTTTGGCCCACATCATGCCGCTCGTAATCAGAGTTCTCGTCGTACCAAGCGTGAGCTTCGAGTTCGTCAACATCGTCGCCAAAATAGAAACGAGATTTGGTTCCCGCGCGACAGGCATATTCCCATTCGGCCTCACCAGGTAATCGGTAAAAGTCGTCAGTCAGGATGCTCAGCCATTTGGTGTACTGTTTAGCCGAGTATTGCGTCATCGTGGCGGCCGGTTCGTTTTCTCCATCTCCAGCATCATAGGTAAAACTGGGATCGTACAACGTGGAGGGGGCGGTGACCGCATCTATCTTGTTGGACTCCGTAATTTCCCGAATGCCCTGCTCTTGGAATGCTTTGAATTGGTCATGCAGATCCATGTAGCGTTTATATTCGCCCCATGTCACTTCGTGTTTACCCATCCAGAAGGGCGCTACTTCGATACAAACCTGAGGGCCCTCATCATCGCTGCGGTCCTCTTCATCTTCGGTGCTGCCAAGAAAAAACGTTCCAGCGGGTATGGGGACCATTTCAAACTTTGTGTCGGTACCCGGAATGGTTTCAGTGTAAGGCACCATGAACCCCTGCTCCGTCTCCACGAAAAAACCTTCGCTCGGTTTCTCTTTGACGATTCCTTTGGGCAGAGTTTCCTGGGCGAGTGCGGGCAACGCAAAACAACAGGCAAGTAGCAGGCAGATTGATTTCATCAAATTTTTTGACAACAAAGAAAAAAGAAAATAGGAGTCAAACAAGTTTAACTAGCTTTTGATCGATTGACCAGTTTCCGATTTGCCAACAAAAAATACAAATCGGCCGCGAAGAGGATCTTGGGGGACCGGCATGCGGATTAACGGCTTGTTAGCTCGCCCACTAAATTTCGATCGATTTCATGTCGGATGGTTTCGGTAGGTAGCTCCCGACTAAATAAGAACATGAGTTTGGTGAGCGCTGCTTCGATGGTCATATCGTTGCCGGAAACCACGCCGGCATCCGCAAGAGCACGTCCCGTCGCGTAATCGTTTTGCGTCACACTGCCGTGGCGGCATTGGCTGATGTTCACAATCACCACCCCCCGCTCGTTTGCCCTTTGCAGTGTGGCTAAAAATTCTCGGTCATGAGATGGTCCATTGCCAGCACCGTAAGACTCGAGTACCAGCCCTTGGAGAGGGGTCTGCAGGACGTTCTCGAGGACACGCGGGTCGAGCCCCGGGAATAATCGAAGGGTAGCTACCGCTGCGTTTTGGATGGGCAGAATTGAAACTTCGTTGTCGATTTGGGAAGGGCGATAGACGCGATCTTCAAAAACTCGGATTTGGGTGCCGATGGTTGCCAGGGGCGCTGCATTAGGGGAGACAAAAGCATCAAAGCTGGTGGCACTTGTTTTCGTGGTTCGGCAACCGCGCAGCAACGCATTACCAAATAACACGCAGACTTCCGGGACATGGTGCTCGCTAGCAATAATCATGGCTGTCACCAAGTTTTCTCGAGCATCGTTGCGGCGTAGGCTCAGCGGTAATTGTGAGCCGGTCAGAATGACATTCTTTTCCAAACCTCTCAGCATGAATGCCAAAGCGCTGGCCGTGTAGGCCATCGTGTCCGTACCATGGAGCACGAGAAAGGCATCAAAGGCTTGGTAGTGTTGCACGATATCATCGGCGATCCGCAGCCAATCGGCGGGGCAAAAATTAGCCGAATCGAGTAACGGCGAGTAATTGAGTACCTCGTATTCGGGCATCTTACCGCCCCACTGCTCGGTGATTTGTTGCAACTGGTGATCCAGCAAGTTGGCATCCGGCATATAGCCATGTTCCGTTTGCCGCATGCCGATGGTGCCACCCGTATTGATGATTAGGAGACGTTTATTCATGTTTGGCAAATCAGGTGAGTTGGGTTGAATGATCGACGTGGGCTCATGCGGAGGTATCCCGTGCGTTAGCTTACCGGTAATTTGCTTTCCTTGTTCAATGAAATCTCTAAGCTGCCCAACTTAGCACCCTCATCCGGCCAGGCGGCGGGATTCAAGGTTGATATTGTTGGATGAGTTTTGCAAGATACAGCGAGAAATCTTTTTGAAAACATGGATTCGTTACTTGCAGTCGCCGCTCATTAACATCCAAACACCGGGGTCGCCCCCGAATTCCCTTTTTACGCGAGGCAATGATGGCTGAAGAAAAACAACAAGCTCCCCGTTCCGTTTCGGTAAGCGACGGTGATGCCGTTTGCTCCTATGCAAACTTTTGTCGCGTTACCGGATCTCCGGAAGAGTTGATCATTGATTTTGGTTTGAACTCGCAACCCATGGGTACGGCAGATCAACCTGTGGAAATCAACCAACGAATCGTGCTGAACTTTTTCACAGCCAAGCGGTTATTGCACGCATTGCACGTTTCTGTGCAACGGCACGAAAAAGTTTTTGGCAATATCGAGACGGATATCCAGAAACGAGTTGTGGAACAGCCTCAATCCGCAACCTAGACCGGTTTCGGACGCTATGAGGTTAGACCTAGAATAAGCTGAGAGGGTGTTGCTCCATGTAAACCGCGGAACGCGGTATGGACGGAGTGACGCCCTTTTTAATTTGCACCAGACGCTACTAAAGACCCAGAAAAGAAGATGCCAAAAAAATCGATTAACGATATCGACGTCGCCAACCAAACCGTGATCATGCGAGTCGATTTCAACGTGCCACTGGAAAACGGACAAATTACTGATGACCGTCGTATTGAGATGGCGTTACCCTCTATCAAAAGTGTCATTGATCGAGGCGGGAAATTGATTTTGATCAGCCACTTGGGTCGACCCAAGGGTCAAGTCAAAGCGGAGTTTTCTCTGCAGCCAATCGCCACTCGCTTGGCGGAATTAACGGGTACGCCGGTAGCTTTCGCAGCGGACACCGTAGGCGAAGAGGCGAAAAAGCAGGTGCAGGAATTACAACCGGGCGGGATTTTGGTTTTGGAAAACCTGCGATTTCATCCGGGCGAAAAAGCGGGGGACACCGACTTTGCCGCCAGTCTGGCTTCCATGGCCGACATTTACTGCAACAACGCGTTCGGTACTTGTCATCGGAAGGACGCTTCCATGGTAGCGCTGCCCCAAGCTATGGGTGACCAACCCAAGGTGGTGGGATCGTTGGTCGAGACCGAGATTAAGTTTCTCAAGGAAGTTATCGAAACGCCGGAAAGACCTTTTGTGGCAGTGCTTGGGGGAGCCAAGGTTTCCGATAAAATTACCGTCATCGAAAACCTGTTAAACATTTGCGACCAGATCCTTATCGGTGGGGCCATGGCGTTTACTTTTGTGATGGCACGGGGTGGCAAGGTCGGGCAAAGTTTGGTCGAAAAGGACAAATTGGACCTCGCGCGGTCTCTTATGGACCAAGGCCAAGGCAAGTTGCTGTTGCCGGTAGATGCCCACTGTGGAGATGGATTTTCCGAGGACTGTCAAAAACAGATTTGCTCGGTCGATGAGATCCCCGAAAATATGTTGGGGCTAGATATTGGACCGGAAACGGCGTCGCGTTTTGGCGACGTCCTTAGTACCGCCAAGACGGTACTCTGGAACGGCCCGATGGGCGTTTTTGAAATGCCACCGTTTGATCGCGGAACACGCGCCGTTGCGGAAGCGATTGCAAGCAGTCAAGCGACCAGCATTATTGGAGGGGGCGACAGTGCCGCTGCGATCACCCAGATGGGTTTCGAAGATCGAGTGACCCATGTCAGCACCGGAGGAGGTGCGAGTTTGGCGATGCTGGAAGGGCAGTCTTTCGCGGCCTTCGAAATTCTAGACGACGCCTGATAACGGGCATCCTTTCAAGCTAGTTCACAGGGAATCATCCCTTTCTTGCCCCCAAAGTCG
>JAAEPL010000159.1 GCA_024232675.1 Planctomycetaceae bacterium | reverse complement strand
TTATTGGCGAGCGGGGTGTGAAATTATCGGGTGGTCAGCGGCAAAGGCTGTCCATTGCAAGAGCCTTATTGGCACAGCCTCAGATTTTAATTCTGGACGAAGCGACTAGTAATCTGGATACGGAAAGTGAGCAGTTGATTCAGCAATCGATGGATGAGTTACTAAAAGACCGTACGACTTTTGTGATTGCCCACCGTCTGTCTACCATCACCCATGCAGATAAAATTGTGGTGATGGATGCTGGCCGCATTGTAGAGGTGGGTCGGCACGAGGAATTGTTGGCACGCCAAGGGTATTATGCTGAAATGGTGCAACGCCAAAGTGAGGCGGTCGACCTTTTGTAGAATCCGCTGCGGGCAGTGGATTAGCGGTCGCCGCCTTCCCGATTTCAAAGCGGCGATTTAGAGGCCTTCCAAGTTGATGTTCACCAAGTCGGTTGGCCGTCGTCGAGATCTTTTATTCACCCTCGGGTTCAGTCAGGCGAATAAGTTTTGCGAGGCTCTTTTCCGCTTTGACATTTCCCTGATCCGCCGCGCGTCCGTACCAAATCTTGGCCCGTTCCAAATCACTGATCTCGCCTAACGCATATTGAAAATACATGCCCAGCATGTACTGAGAATCTGCATGGCCGGCGTTGGCGGCTTTTTCGTACCACCGAGTGGCTTCTACGTGACTCTGTGGAACACCCAGACCAAAGGCATAAAAATTGCCAAGTTCATGTTGCGAGTCAGGGTGTTGTCGGCGGGCTGCCAGATTCAACCACTCTACGGCTTTATGCCAATCCTGAGGCAATCCCATGCCATCTGATAACCGCAGCGCCAATTCGTGCATGGCTTCCAAGTCACCGCTCTCTGCCTCGCCGTGAAGTTGCTTGAGCTCTTCTGGGGTCATGGCCGGCGGAGCGGTGGGCAACAGTGTTTTTCGTAAAGAGGCAATCGCAGTCCATTGGTCACTGAAAATGTCGAGCACTTCGTCAGCACGGACGAGTCGCAGGGTTGTCAAGTTTGCCGCGGAAATATTACATAAAGCCAGAGCGATCTCTTCAAGGTCGCACTTCTTTTTCAACATGATCAATTGACCGATTGCCGAGGATGAGAGAAAGCTGACATCTTGCAGATCGATCAATAACTGGGAAATGTTTGCCGTGTCGACAATGAACCCCAGCTTACCCCGGATTTGTTGAGCGGCGTCTTGCTCCTGGACATCGATATCCCGTAGATGGATTACGAGTAGTTCAGAAAGGTCATATTTGACGGCCATTATTTGGTCCTTTAATCAGTGATCTCAATGGCCAACATGGACATATCGTCTTTGAATCCATCATTATCACCACACCAAGTTTCGATCTTAAGCATAGCCTGTTCAATACTGTCATCGATGGAATGGGAAACTGAACTAATCAACGAGTCGACTAGACGAGAATCACCAAACTTTTCCCGGCTACTATTTTCAGCGTCGGCCACACCATCGGAATAAATACAAAGTCGGTCGCCAGGAGCTAATTGCAGCGTTTGCTGTTCCCATTCTCCATCACTTTTCCAACCGACGGGGTAGCTACGTGTCTCTAGCATACGGGCTTTTTCGCCGGGTCGAATCAAAATGAACGGCGGATGTCCCGCGGAGACATACTGAAGTTCGCAATTGCGCTTGTCCAGAACGCCATAAAGAATCGTGAAAAAGTTCCCATCGAATTCTTCGGTTGGGAAACGCTGATTCAGTTCGTTGATGACCTGCAAGGGGCTGCTGACATGGGGCTTGGCATCCTTTCCGGTTCCTGGCTGTACCAATAACCCATGGGCTAGTTTCTGGGGGGAGAGCAATTGACTGATCGTAAAGGACAACAGAGCTGCCGCCACGCCATGCCCGCTCACATCCGCGACATAAAAACCAATTCGGTTGGCGTCTAACCGAAAAACGTTGAGATTATCGCCGGCCAGTTTTTCACACGGCCGAAAGCTCCAAGCAAATTTTGCGGAATCAGTATCGGGTAAGTTGTTCGGCAACAATGATTGTTGGAGTCGCGCTGCGGCTACCAGATCCATTTGCATGCGTTGGTTAGCATCCGCCAAACGGTCGTTCTGTTTTTGCAATTCACGCTGCAGGTTGATAATGCGTTGGCCAGTTCTTAGGCGTGCACGGAGTTCATTGCGATCAAATGGCTTGTTGAGAAAATCATCTGCTCCGGCATCCAAGCCGCTGACTAAATCCGATTTTTCTGTGCGTGAGGTAAGAAGGATCAGGTAGCTATACTGGTTGCCGGGAGCGGCCCTGATTTTCTTGATGAGTTCCAGTCCATTTACATGCGGCATGTTCCAGTCACTGATCATCAATTCGAAATTGCCGGAGCGATAAATTTCCCAAGCCTCTTGACCATCGGTCGCAGTCGTGACGTCAAATCCCCATTCACTAATGAATGACTCAAGGAGATGTCGGGTGACTCGTTCGTCATCAGCGACTAGGATCTTCATAGGTTTTTCTGTTGGAAATTAAGGCAGCTAGGTTACGACCGACAGTTTTTTACGATTTCGATTAACTCATTATTCACCATGTCTAGTTCGGCACGCAAGTTAACCAATACAGCTTTTACGGCTTCGGGGTCCGCGGCATTCACATGGGCGATCTTTGTGATTGATTCACGAGGAGTCTCAATCATGAAATTGGCAAGCACACCCTTCAGCTTGTGTAACGCTAAGTCGACCTTTTCCTGATCTGGTACGGCAAAAGCATGCCGCAGAACATCTTGGAGTTCTGTGCATTCCTCAAGAAATAGCTCGCGCAGTTGCTCCAGTAATTCACCGTCAGATTGTAACTGCTCAAGCAATTTTCCTTGGTTGATAATCGCCATGCTAACTAATCGCCATTCTACTTGGGGTTGAATTGCAGGGTATGGAAGATGGTCACACGGTTCAAAATCCTAGCAGCAAGACTTACCTAAGGAGAGGCGGGGCACGTCGAGTGCTGGACTAGGAGGACTTGTTTTGTGCGCTGGACTTTAAATGGCAACATGCCAATACCGGTGGCCTCGACGGTGAGTCGTCGTCTGGGTTTTTATAATAAGTGACAGGTGGGTGTTAAAAACCACCTCAGTCGACGTGGGGGCCGGGTAAAGGGGGAATTGGTACCCTCCGATTGGCCCGTCTCAACGGCCCAGAGAAGGTCGGTTCCTTGGGGCTTAGCGGTCGGAGTAGACGTGGGTGCTTTCCTCTTTGGAGACCGGGGTCTCGCGGTCCTGGCTCTTCACGCTGACCACCGTGCGATGGTCGCCAACTTGCAATGCACTAGCGGTCACCACAAACGAAATTTCTTGGCCAGGCTGCAAAGAAGGAATTGTATTCAGGGTTACAGTTTGGTTTTGTATTTGATTCCCAATGCCCCCCTGAACCTTGAGCGGCTTAATGGCTGGGGAGAAATCGACTTTAGCCTGTACGTTTTTGGCGGGGATATTGCCTTGGTTGATAATCCGTACCCGGAAATTTGTATTGGTCCCGACTTCGATTGCGTCGGCGGTATCTTCGATATCGAAATACAGTTCCGTTAATTGCTGAACGTCTAGCGGTTGCGTGGTCTGTTGACGAAGGTTCAGGTCAGCAGCTGCTGTGATCCCGATATCCATTTGCCCGGTTGCGACCGGCAGGGTCGTTATTTCTACTGATCCCGATTTTTGAGGATCGAGCTTCGCCAATCTCCAGACGACCGCGTGGTTATTACGATCATATTGGCCCTGATTATTAGCGGACGTGAATTGCAAGCCACGAGGTAGACGAGCTACTAGTTGCAGGTTGGTGGCAGGAGCTGTGCCATCGTTTCCCAGCGTGATCGTGTGTGTCGCTTTTCGATTCAAGAATTTTTTACTAGGGCCTTCGGACGCAAGTTTCAGTTTGGGAGCGGTGACACGAATGTTAACCGTATCGGTGGCTCGTAGATTTCCTGCGCCATGAGCGGCCAGCACATTTTGTGATTGGCCAACTTTAGCAGCTTGCAAAGGCAGTTGTACCCGGCGGCTTTGGCCCGGTGGCAGAGTTCCGATACTGTATTCCAGTTCTTTTTGACCTGTGGCAAACGCCAGGCCTTCCGGAATATCTGTTTGCAAAACGACATTGTCGGCAGCGCCGTTGCCGTTGTTTTCAACGAAGATGGTCATGAACAATTGCTGTCCCAGTAATACGCTGGCAGGTACCTCGTGGCGAATGCTTAGTTTCGGTTCAGTGCAGACCGACTGAGCGGAAGCGACAGCTCCGTAGGTAACATGTGCGACACTGCCAATATTACCGGCCTGTTTAGGCAAGACCTTCATTTTGATCGAAGTTTGTTGGCCAGGAGCCATGGCTCCAAGATTCCAAGTGATTTGTCCACTGGCACTCGCTTTAGCGGGAGGAATGGTCTCCACTAATTGAGTGCCTTGGGGCACGTGATCATGAACTTGGACATTATCGGCAGCGGTTCGCCCCGTGTTTTTTACAATCAGCTCAAAGATCGCTTCGCGATTAACTCGGATTTCCGCAGGCGCAATTTTCTGGACGGCAAGCGCTGGTAACTGAACTCCTTCCAGTGACCGGTCACCCGGAGTGGGTTGGGAGACGTTGTCAACACTTGCTGAAGCCGTGGCAGCCATCGTCGTGGCGCCCATGGTCGTGGCGCCCAAAGCGCCGCGTGGTTGTGGCGTGGCTATGGGTTTGACGCTGCTGGCATTCCCTGTAGGGATACTGGAACGACCGGCAGTCGAAGGCAAAGACGTAGGAGCAGAGGCTTGTGCGGTGTTATTAAACGGTTGAGTTGGGGGGGAGGTGCGTGGTTGAGCTAATGAATTGGAGTTACTGGGGTTCGCTCCGAATGAACTTGAGCTCGGTGGAGGCGTCGATTTTGGGGAAGCAAAACCTCCGGGACTGGCGGCGGGTGTTTTAGGTAATTCACTAGCAAGGGCAGTGGCACCGACCGCTCCAGCGCCAACCGCTACGCCGCTTAGATCCTTTGCGGATTTGACTGCGGGAGTCGCCGAAAATCCTTGCGAGGATGTTTTTGGTTGCAGCGGTGGCAATTGATTTGAGGGTAAGGATTTAGCCGGCGATGCTGCGAAACTCGAGGGAGGGCTGAAACCGCTACCGGGTTTCTTCTCAGTGTCACCCGCAGGACGCATGGGCGGTAATAAAGATTTGCTGGAATCCGTTGCCGAATTATCCAATGATTTTTGAGGCGAATTGAAAGAACCGCCAAATGAATTTGTGGATTGGGTGGGTGGCTTGGCAGTCGTGTTAGAGGCGATCCCGGTGGCCGGCTGCGTCGATTTAAAGGGGGGCAGCGTGGGAATGCCGGATTGGGTATTGGGAGTGGGAGTTTTTTTGGCTGATTGATTAAAGGGCGGCAACTGCGTGGCAGTTGATTTCGCGGGGGGACTACCGCCAGCGGCAAATTGTCCGCTGTTGTTATTTGACTGAAATGAGCTTTTCGTTGAGTTGCCGTTGGACTGGAATCCGGGTAATCCGCCACCAGCTGATGCGTTGGAGGATTGGGTGGTGGAAAAATTCGAGTTGCCGGTATCGGTTCCACTCACCTTTGCAATTTTATTTTCAGGGTTGGGATCGATTACCGGTACATCATCGGCCTTGTTGGTCGGCGTTTCCGGTGTTTCTTGATTGGCAGCCACCTCAGTTTTTTCGTGCTGGTTTTTAATCGAATGCATTACTGCAAAGGATCCTAAACCAAAGAAAAGACCGACTGCCGTGATTCTCAGGGCCAGTGCTTTTGTAAATCGTTTTCGTTTCGCCATTTCAGGCATCCTGGCAAAGAAGTAGGGGCCATGCATTAGCGCAAATGGGCTTCGTTTTCGCCGCACTCGCTATTTTCGCGGTCTTGGAATAGCAAAATCGCCACCGCGTGGGCAAGTCCAATCGAAGAGGAATCAGCTGTGCGAGCGAGCGTTGCTTGCTAGCGATTCGGGTGAGAAGCGGCGGTTAACGACAGCGATCGTGTCGTCAAATCGAACTCAGCATGCGAGACAGTATTAGGCTTAGTTACCGAGAAAACGGGTCCAGCGGCGGCCGCCCTCTTCGTTGTCGCCCTTATCTTTGTCGGGCTCCGCGGAGTGGGATTCTATCTTGGCTTGTTGTTGGTTGATATCGTGCTGGATGGTTTCTAATTCTCGTCGCTCTTGGTGAATCTTTGCACGTTCGATCGAGATTTCAATTTCGGCTCGACGCAGTTTTTCTTCCAGTTGAGTCTTCAAATCGTCTAATTCTGGTGTCGATTCAATTTCTGCTTCTGGAAGCGGGGCCGGGGTGCTGACCGGTCTGTTTTCGGGGAGATGATCCGGCGTTGCCTCTTGGACGGGTGGGGTTTGAGTGGGCGTTTGCTGCTCGGTTTCAGGCGATTCGACTCCGTAGCCTGCCAAAAGTGCCTTCTTTTGCTGTTCCCAGCTTGGAGAAGTCGGTGCAACGGTAGGTGCGGCTGCCGGAGGTGCGGTAGCAGGAGGCTGCTGTGCGGCGTTGGCATCTTGTTGGGGTACGGTCGGCAGCATTCGGTTGATCGAGTCTACTAAAATTTCTAGCGTCGATTGTGTCTTGGCGACACGTTCTGTCAAAGCGTCGATTTCGTGCCGGTAATCCACTTCATTCGCTGAAGGGGA
>JAAEPL010000158.1 GCA_024232675.1 Planctomycetaceae bacterium | reverse complement strand
TGGACCGGCATTTCGTCGCGGTGCACTGGATTGGAATGGCAGCGAGGCTGTCGGCGGCGTTATTGTCATGCGTTATGGTGAAAACCCACGTCAGGTCATTCAACGCGTGAAAGCCAAGTTTGATTCTCTCGAAAAAGAACTTGATGGAATAAAGATTCGTGGTATTTACGATCGAACGCAACTTGTAGAAGAAACCGTGGCAACGTTGACGGGTGCCCTTGCCATGGAGATCGCAATCACGATCGCCGTGATATTGCTTTTCTTGCTGCATATCAGAGCCAGCTTGGTGGTGGCCACGACCCTGCCCGTTGCTGTTTTATTAGCTTTCATTGCCATGAATACTTTCGGAGTCGACGCCAATATCATGTCATTAGCCGGCATCGCTATTGCGATTGGCACGATGGTAGATATGGGAATCATTATTTCGGAAAACATTTTTCGCGGGATCGCGGATTGGGAATCGAAAGGACGCCCCAACGGAGAAGAGGGACGGTTGCAGACGATTACGCGTATGACCGTCGAAGTAGCTCCAGCAGTGATCACGGCGGTTAGCACGACGGTGCTTAGTTTTTTACCAGTCTTCTTTTTAACAGGTCGCGACCATCGATTGTTTGCGCCATTGGCTTGGACAAAAACTTATTCACTGGTGGCAAGCTTGATTGTCGCGGTTCTATTGGTGCCACCATTGGCGAGAATCCTGCTGAAAAACTCCCAAAAGAAAAACTGGTCGGCGACGTATGCCGCCATTCTCTTCGGCGGATTAGTCGCAGCTCTGTTGACCTTTGTTTGGCAAGATTCGTTACGTCTCGTTTGCGACCAAATGTTGTTTACGGTCACGAGTGTTTGGGCTGATGGGCTGGGCCTGTCAGAACTACCAGAGGTGAGCGTTCCAACGTTCTGGGTGATTTTGTTAGTCAGCCTTCTTTCGGGTGGATTGGTTTATTTAGCGCTGCGGGAGCGTCTGCGTCCGGTCGATCAAAATCTCGTTGCTAAAACGGTGAATTTCTTTTACGAGCCAACGCTACGATTATTTTTGCGGTTTAAGAGAGCTTTTCTAATGATTCCCGCGTTGCTTATTCTTTTTGGAATGGCGGCATGGGTTGGTTTCCCAACACTGTTGAAACCATTCGAGAGCGTCAGTCAATCGTTGGGAGCAGATTTTAACCGCTGGCAACCTTACGTTGATTTCAAGCACACGTTGAGGGGGTTGGAATCGGATGATTGGATCGCACTAGACGAGGGAAGCTGGTTTTATATGCCAAGTCTCTATCCTGCGGCCAGTCTCTCCCAAGCCATGGAAACCTTGCAAACTCAAGATGCCATGATCAAGAATATTTGGGAGGTGGAAAACGTACTCGGGAAAATTGGTCGAGTGGAGTCTGCCTTGGACCCTGCCCCGGCAGCTATGATCGAAACCTACGTGATGCTGAAGCCTCGCGATCAATGGCGCCCTGGCATGGATGAAAAAAAGATATGGAAAGAAATTAACGAATTGGCAACCCTGCCGGGCATCACTATGGCAGATGAGTTACAGCCCATTGAAGGCCGCGTCGTAATGCTGCAAAGCGGCATCAAGGCATCAATGGCAGTGCGAATCTTTGGCGAAAGCTTGGAGGATCTCTCCCAAGCGGCTACTTCGGTCGCCGAGGTCATCAAAGAGCACCCGTTAGTCAATGGCAATGCGGTTAGCCCCGATATCGTTTTGGGCAAACCCTATATCGAGTTTGAAGTGGAACGTGTGGAAGCCGCTCGCTACGGTATGACGGTACGAGATGTTAATGAAATTATTGAGGCTGCGTTGGGTGGTAAACGCGCAACGACAACGGTGGAAGGCCGGCAACGCTATCCTATTCAGGTAAGGTATCAACGCAATTACCGCGATAATATTGATGAGCTCACCCAAGTCCCGGTCGTTACAAACACAGGTGAGACGGTCCCTCTCGGTCGATTGGCAAACCTCAAAGTTACGTGGGGCCCTGCCATGATTAATAGTGAGGATGCGCGGCTTGTGGCGCACGTTGCTTTCTCTCCTCAAGAGGGCGCTGGACCCTTGGAAACGGTCGCGTCTGTGCAAAAGATGATCGAACAAAAAAGGGAACTGGCTCAAACGGGTCAAACGGGTGGATTAGAGTTACCTCCCGGCAATTTCCAGTTTGAAATGGTCGGTTCATTCCAGAATCAAATCGAAGCCAACCGGCGACTGGCCATCATCATTCCGCTCGTTCTGTTGTTGAACATCTTTATTATCTATTTGCAGTTCCGCCGTCTGCCCTTAACGCTCACGGTATTTGCAGGGATTCCTGTTGCTTTTGCGGGTGGCATGATCGCCTTGGCGATTGCTGATGTGGAATTGAATACGGCGGTCTGGGTCGGTTTTATTGCCTTGTTCGGAATCGCTATCGACGACGGCGTGGTGATTGCTACCTATCTCGACCAGGCTCTCAAAAATAAACCCTTAAAGAGCACCGGGGACATACGCGATTCCGTCGTACTGGCGGGACTGAAACGGATCCGTCCTTGCTTGATGACGACCTTTACAACGCTAATTGCCTTGGTACCGGTATTGTTGGCTACGGGACGAGGAGCCGACGTGGCAAGGGCGATGGCGATCCCGGTGTTCGGCGGCATGGTCGTGGAGTTGATTACACTTTTTGTGGTGCCTGTAGTTTATTGCGGTTTTCTGGAATTCAAAATGAAAGCCGGTTTGCACGACGATCGTTTTCGGGCCGACCAGACCACGCCATCAAGTGTTACCGCTTAAGCAACAATATTGGAACTAGAAGGATCGTTGGTCCCTTACCAACCCAACGATAGAAGCGATTCAATGAACGTAAACATTTTTGAAAGGATTTGAAATGAAGACGCTAATGATTTTTGTGAATGTGTTTTGCCTGTGGGCGATTATCTGCATCGTTACACCCCCTGCCGTTGGATACGCGCAACAAACGCCGGAAAACCAATTGGATGAGGGTGACTTTTTGCAAATTGCTGTGCAAAAAATCTGCCCGGTAATGGGCGTCGAATTGGGATCGATGGGTACACCGATTAAAGTCCGCATTGGGGATCAGAAAGTCTACTTATGTTGTGCTTCTTGCGTCGGCAAAGAAGTTAATAAGAGCCATTGGAAAACCATTCAAAATAACATCGCCAACGCGCAGGTGAATTGTCCCATTATGGGCATGCCGGTGGACGCATCGAAGGAGTCGACCGTCGTTGATGGCCGAAAAGTCTTCGTTTGCTGCCCACCCTGTATCGAAAAAATACAAGCGAACGCGGACTCGGCGATCGCCAAGGTGAATATTGAAAACGAACGTTTTGTATCGCAAGCACTTGCGAAAACGAACGATAGGTTACAGGCGTCAGCGCAAAAGATATGCCCGGTATCGGGTCGCCCGCTGGGCGAAATGAATTCTGTGGTCAAGGTCCAAGTGGGAGAACAGGAAACGGCTTTTCTTTGCAGCAATGGATGCACTGAAAAACAAATCGATGCTCAGCTTTGGGGGCAGGTACAAAAGAATCTAGCCATGGCACAGCGATTGTGCCCGGTCATGGAGCAAGCGGTTGATGCGTCGATGGATTTTGTGGTGATCGATGGACGGAAGATCTTTGTTTGCTGCCCCCCCTGCATCGATAAGATCAAAGAGGCTCCCAAGAAATTTACGCTCAAGCTAAATCACCAAGTCACGGAAAACGTCGCGAAAGTAAAAAAGTGATGCCGCAGGTGGCGGAATGAAAAATAAGAACGAGTGGGTTCACGAGAGAAACGGA
>JAAEPL010000157.1 GCA_024232675.1 Planctomycetaceae bacterium | reverse complement strand
GGTTTGCACTTGTTGGTCCGCAGTCCCTCCCAATTAGAGGCGGCCATTCAGTGGCGACCGCAAACTATTACCTTGGATTATTTGGAGCTGTACGGTTTGCGACCCTCCGTGGAGAAAATTCGCGCAGCCAATTTAGTCCCACGTGTAGCAAGTCCGAGAATCTTGAAACCGGCGGAACAAAGAATCATTCGTTTTCTCTTGTCTTTGGATTGTTCCCTGTTAGTGCGATCGAGTGGTCTTCTGTATGACTTACTGAAAACACCTAGCGAGGATTTACCCATGTTGATTGGGGATTTCAGTTTAAATGTAGCGAATGCGATATCCGCAACTACTTTTTTAAATCTGGGTCTATCCTCGATCACTCCGACTTATGATTTGAATGGGGTGCAGATCACGGAATTAAGTCGGCGGATCGAGCCGACATCGATGGAGGTCATTGCCTATGGGCATCTACCGGTATTTCATACAGAGCATTGTGTGTTTTGCCGGTTTATGTCTTCAGGAACTGACCACACTAATTGCGGACATCCGTGTGAAAAACACCGAGTTGCTTTGCGTGACAAAACGGGTCGCGAACACCCGGTGATGGCAGACGTTGGATGTCGAAATACCGTATTTGGAGCAGAGGCACAGGTATCGACGGAAGCGATGCCCGACTGGCAAGCGGCCGGTTTGGCGGACTTCAGGATTGAGTTTGTGCACGAAACAGCTGGGCAAGTGACGGAAGTGGCGGACGGTTTTCAGGCAGCTTTTGATGGACAACTCACATGGGCTGAACTTAACCGCCATTTGCAGACGATCAGTCCAGCCGGAATAACCCAAGGGAGTTTTTACGTGCCATGAATGGGGACCCAATAGCGAGGGTGAACGGGTGAGCGGTTCGCCTGAACGGGTGCTTTCACGCTTGGTGGTGGAATTATTGAATGCCAGCAAATTTAAATACTCTCTTTTTTTAAGAGGTGCGCGAGCTGCAGGAAGAAAATTCGAATTTCGTTATCTAGGTGTTTAAGTTTGAAAGAATTTCAATTGCCCTATTGAAAGAAATCTTTTAACTGTTGGCCTCGACTGCCCCGGTCCGGCAAGATGTTTTCGGATTTGTAGCGGTGGCATGAAAATGTAGGCCCCTCCCTATTCGTCTTTTCAGGGATTCATGATGAAACTCTTTTCCTTTCTTGTGTGCTTGTTTTCAATTTTCCTAGCAGGCCCAGTCCATGCGCAATGGGTGGGCGATAGTTACTTCAACGGCATGATTCCGCCTAGCGAAGCGTGGGATGGTTCTTTTGCGTTTGGGTTAAATGGAAAAACCGGCAACAGCGAGAACGTGAACATTAATTTGGAATTCGCGATGAACTGCGAAACCGAGCGAGTGGTTACCGATTTAGTGTGTAATTACTTTTATGGCAGGGACGAAGGCACTACCAATGCGGACCGCACATTCGCCCAAGCACGGCAGGATCGGAAATTGGCGAACCCCAACTTGAGCTGGTATTATTCTGGGGCTTATGATCGAGATCGATTTCGCGATTTTGATTTCCGCGTTTCACTGCATAGTGGTTTAGGCGCATTGCTTTACAAGTTTGACGATCGCTCTTTGCGGGCTCGTATGGGTGCTGGTACCTCACGCGAATTCGGAGGCCAGATGGATGAGTGGATTCCAGAATTGCAATTTGGATTTGATTGGGAGCGGAAATTAACCAAGCGAACCAGGCTCTACACCAATTTTGATTTGTTTCCCAACGTGGAAGAGTTGAGTGATTACCGACTAAATCTGCGAGCGGGTTTCGAGACTTTGTTAGATGAAGCACTAGATATGAGGCTTCGTGCTTTTGTGTTTAATCAGTATGATAGTCAACCTGGCGCGGGTTTTAACGGAAACGATCTTAATTACGGGTTAGCGCTGGTTTTTGGATTTTAGCAATCCCCAATAATCGCTACCTTGGATTCGTTTCCAACCCAACCCCGGTTTATGAATGGCTCCTCACAACTGGCCTTTCATGTGACGGGTATTTGGCGAACCATGAGCACTGGCGATGAACCATGAATCATTATCGGATTGGTGTTCCCCCCAAGTGGTGGAATCCAAAACTCTCCCCTTGGTTGGTACGCATGTCAGCGGGCCTGCGCTTCAAAATGATGAAGCGATTGCATCGTGTGAACAAAGTTCACGTCCATAATAGAGAAGTATTGGAAAGTGCCATTGCTGGCGGGCAGGGTGTAATGATCACACCCAATCATCCTTCCCATTGCGACCCACATGTGATCTACGATGCTGCGGATCGCGTGCCAACGCCTCTTTTCCTGATGGCAACTTGGCACGTTTTTTATGGGAAGAGCCGCATCCTTCAGTGGATGTTCCAGAAAATCGGTACGTTCAGTGTCGATCGTGATGGCGCCGATATGACGGCGTTCAAAGAGTCCATTCGCATCTTGCAGAAAGAAACAGCTCCGCTGGTCATTTTTCCGGAGGGTGAGATCTATCATTGCAATGATCGCGTGACGCCGTTTCTGGTGGGGCCAGCGACAATCGCCTCCACCGCCGCTCGGAAAAGTGACCGAGAAATCGTGATCGTTCCATGCGCTATCAAGTATGAGTATGTGGTCGACCCTACCGAGCGCTTATTGCAGGTGATGCAGGAACTGGAGCAAAGTGTTTTCTGGCGGCCCCGCACTGAAAAATCGTTGATCGAACGCATTTATTATTTTTCCGAGGCGGTGCTTAATTTAAAAGAGCTCGAATTTATGGGGCAAACTAAATCCGGGCCACTCACTGAACGGGTTAATGCGTTAGCCGACTACGTTTTGACAGTTCACGAAAAAGAACGTGATCTGCAGCAGACGACTAAATCCATTCCTGAACGTATCAAAGGAATCAAAACGCGTTGCGTTAAAGAACTCTGCGACGATAAAAATCCTGTAAGCGAAAAACGCAGAGAAGAGTTATTTCGCCAATTGGATGATACTTTCTTAGTCGGGCAGTTATTTAGTTACCCCGGCAACTATGTCGCCGAATCCCCAACGATCGAAAGAATCGCCGAAACCATTGATAAGTTCGAGGAGGACGCCTTGATGCGTCCGACCGCAGGTATTCGAGGTGAACGCGAATGCCATGTTTACTTCGGTGAGCCAATACGAATTTCCGGTGACCGTAAAAAAGGTAAACCGCCTGCCGAGATTACCCATGAGATGGAGCAGTCGGTGCAATCCATGTTGGATCGTCACGCCGAAAAAAAAGCGGCAGTGACTTAGACTGCCGGTTGCAAGAAATATGAACAGCAGCCGCGCCTGCAATCGCTCCATCAATTTCTCGGGAGCTGGGCCGCGACGCCGTTAAGCTGTTTTAGCGTTAGCAGCCGCAATCGCTTCGGCTTGCCCCTCAAAGATCGGCAGAATCTTGTCTATCTGTGTCAGGTGAATGGCTTCGGAAACCTCTTTGCCCAATGAACAGACCGAGAAACCTATCTTTTTTTGTTTGCATTGCCCGTTAATGAAAACCATTTTGCCGATCATGGCAGAAGCCATCATTTTCACACTCCCCAGATCGAGAACCAACGCTGGCTCTTCCATCTCATTGAGAATCTTACTCAATTCGATACCCGTGCGATGCACATATTCCTCACCAACGATTTGGGATACGCAGATCCGCGCGACGCGAATCCCATCTTTGGAAGTGCTTTCAATATCAGACACGATTTATCTCTTCTTGGTAGTTTCGTTGTTGGGGTGCGACAGGTCTCACTTGCGGAAAACTTTCAGGCATGCGGATAAAAGCCCGAAAGGGTTAGCGTCAGACGCCGAAGACTTCAGCGTACGCTTCCGCATTAAAACCTACAAGTAGTTTTTTGCCAACTCGCAAAGTCGGTGCCCGCAGGTTTCCGGTAGGTCCCAGCATTAGCTTCAGAACCTCCTCTTGGGGTGGGTTTTCACGTTTGAGATTGAGATGTACCAATTTTTTGCCCTTAGCGGCATACATCTCGCTAATGCTGGATATCAGATCCTTTGCATCAGCTTCGCCAAGCGTGTTCTTTTTTGCGTTTATTTCGGCCTTCGCTTCAATGCCATGCTCTGCAAGAAACTCTTGCGTTTTACCACACGTCTTTCAGCCAGGTCGGTGGTAGCTCCAGTCAAGTTTTCGCATGATGATTGCCCTTTTTTTAGTATCGAATGGTGAACTGAACTACTCGGAAATACAGCCTGTGTGGCATCCGCAACCGAGCAAACAAAGCCCTCTTATTACCTTGCAGTTGAGAGCCAAAGTTATCGGGCCGTCGCCTTTTCCTCAAGCGGTTGCTCAGTGATTAAAAGCGTTTCTGTCGAAAAAAAGGTGCCGACGTTTGGTAGGTGAATTCAAACCGGGAGTTTACAGGTAATGGCTCGGGGGATAAACCAATCCGCAACGGACTTACGCGGCGTTTTCTAAAGCGTTCATATCGGAGTATTTGCTGTTTCCACTGCCTCTAAACGTGATTTCATATCGTGCAGCAAGTAGTCATTTTTTCTTTTTTTCGCATGCTTAGCAAGATTTACCAACGAATAGATATAGGCTCGAATCAGCGCACCCACGGCGGCGATGATGAGGGCGAAAACAAGCCCGTAAACGAGATAGAACGCTGCCATCCATTTCGGTGAAGGTGCGCGACCCGCGCGGCTTTGCCACTTTTTCAGATCGCCCACGACGTTCCCCTGTTCCGGATCCTGAAGGTTCTCCTTCCACTTCGACGCGTCCACGTCAAATTTCTCCAAACCCGCAGCAGCAATCGGAAGAGGCATGATAAATCGGTGGCACCCGAAAATCATGCAGTTGGCTATAAGCAAAGCAAGCAGGCCACAAAACAGAACGTTGTTTCGCCATTGGGATAGGGCTGCCGACTCGATCGCCGATCGGTAATCACTCTTGGTACCGTCAAGTCGGATTCGATTGGTGTTGATGATTTCACTTAGGGGCTTAGGAAAAGAAAAGTAAGCTGTCAGCGCAACGGATAAAATTAATGCGATGTCGATCCACAGCATAAGCCAGATAAGCCAAGCGTCTTGGGGCATGTGATCTCCTGATAGATTGGTCACTTCTTTGCGTTGATTTTAATTTTTTGCAGGGTCATTAACGAGCAGCTGCGGTCGGCTCGTCAAAGCGATTGAAACGCTCGCCTTAATTGAGTTAACAGCTCGTCGGCGTTAGCGTTAGAGAAACACATCGGCGGCCGAACTTTGAGAACATTATGCTTTGGGCCGTCGGTTCCTAACAGAATTCCCCGTTCTCGACACATGTTGGAGATAAAACTTGCGGCGTGAGGATGCGGAGTTTTCAACATCTGATCCTTAACCAATTCCACACCAAGAAAGAAGCCTCGCCCGCGAACATCGCCAATCACATCAAATTCTGTTTGCAATTCGCGGAGCCCTCGAATGAGATGTGCCCCTACTTCGAGTGCGTTTGCCTGCAGCGACTCTTCTTGTAAGACATCAAGCACCGCGAGGCCAGCAGAGCAGGAAACCGGATTGCCACCAAAGGTGCTGAAAAACTCCATGCCATTATTGAAGGCAGCAGCGATCGCTTGAGTCGTGACTACCGCAGCCAAAGGGTGCCCGTTCCCCATCGGTTTGCCGAGAATGACGATATCCGGCCGGACCCCCTGCATTTCAAAACCGTACATGTGGGAACCCAACCGTCCGTAACCTGTCTGTACATCGTCGGCAATACAAAGTCCGCCGGCCGCTCGAATAATCTGGTAGACCTCGGCCAAATAGTTTTCTGGCAACAGTATCTGTCCACCGACACTGGGGCAGGATTCACAGATAAAACCAGAGAGGGGGCGCTCGATGGTTGCTACTTTCTTTTTGACGGTATCAGCGTATTTCCGTCCCGCGTCCAAGGGGTTCTGAAAGGTGCCTCGGTAAAGATCGGGTAGTTCAACGGTATGCACCCAATCTGGCGGACCTTGTCCACCGGGCCCGTCGTGTTTGTAAGGGCTGAGTTCAATTAGGGTGGTGGAGTGACCATGGTAAGCGGCGTCCAATACGACCATGTCTTTGGCCTGCGTGAATTGCCTGGCAAGACGAATTGCCAGCTCGTTGGCTTCCGATGCCGAGTTGACGAAATAACAAACCTGTAGATCTTCCGGCAGAGTGGCCGTCACGCGAGCGGCTAGATCTTGAATGGAATCGTGCAGGTAGCGGGTGTTCGTATTGAGCAACCGCATTTGCTGCAGCGTCGCTTCAACGACTCGGGGGTGGCAGTGGCCTACGTGGGGGACATTATTGTAAGCATCTAGAAACTTGCGACCGGTCTCATCGAACAGGTGCTGTTTCCAGCCCCGGACCAGTTTTAACGGCTGTCGATAAGCTAGTGAGAGACTTGGACCAATGGATTGTTTGCGTTGTTTGAGCGTCTGCTGTTTGCTTCTGTTGGGGACCGGAAATAGATTTTTATCGAGCCCAAGAATCCGATTCGGATCAGGCGATACCGACAACCATGTCTCCATTTGTGAGGCCGCTCCGACGCCGGGGAATTCATGTTCGAGGCCCAGCAGATCGAGCATGAACTGAAAATGTAAATGCGGTGGCCAACCACCGTTGACTCTTGGAGAACCGAGTTCGGCAATGGTTTCGCCGCGGGCAATCGACTGATCCTGTTTGAGATGTTGAAACGATCGTGGATCGAGATGGCCATACAACGTGAAGAACGGGACTCCGTCATCGGTTGCATGCCTGAGGATCAGCAGACCACCGTAATCCAATGGCTTATCGATAACGCCGGCATAGTGCAAAACGCCAGCCAGCGGAGCGACGACCGCGGTGCCAGTCGCTGCAAAAATATCGATTCCCAGGTGAATGGTGCGGTTCTCTTCGGCTAGATCTCCGCCCGTGAAATGTTCGGAAGAATAAAGTACGCGAGGTTCGGCGTAACGACCGATGGCTAACGAAGCCCCCATAGCATGAATATGGTCGTTGATTAATTGCGTAAATTCGGGCTCGAGCAGGGCGTCTAGATCAGGCGGTAAGAGAGCGCTGCTGACACTCAAATCGAGCACGATTGTATCCTCTAAGGCCGGGGGTAAACCGGTTTCTGCCGGATTCACCGGGAAAGCAAATTGAGATTGATGACGGTCAACCCAATCCAGCACTTGCTTGTCGTTGTGGACGGCATGCCCATACAGCGTTTGGTGCAGGGCGGCTGCTGCGAACGGGAATGCCTGTTGGGTTAGTTTTGGCAGGGTTTCCCGGATGGCTTGTTGACTGATGTTCAAGTACTGATTGCCGGGGCAGGCCTGGGTTTGTTCCGCTGCAATGGCGGCGCTCATGCAAAGTCGCATGCAAGTTAATCCGTATAGAGCGGATATTTCTGCCTCCTGCAACGGGTGGATCGCGTGGTAGCCCGCTGCGATCGTTTGCAGGCATGAGATCGGTTGCCGGGTTTTTAACATCGCATACGCAGTCGCGACGGCTAAATCTCCGATCGTCCAAGAAAAAACTGCATCCCCAAAATCGACAAGTCCGGTTACCTGCGTTACCCAGCGATCATCGGCTGGCTGGACGATAATGTTGCCGTCGTTGGCATCGTTGTGAATTACGCTGCGGGGTAACTGGTCCAAGAGTGGCTTTGTGTGAGCGCAGAAATTGCTGAGCAGTTTTTCGATGCCCGCCCGTAATTCGAGATCCTCAATAAGATGAATTCGTGAGGTAATGACGGTTTCCGCTTGGGCTAAGTCCCAGTGGAATTCTCGATGTAGCGCGGGATGGTCAAAATCCCTGAGTGCATGATTTAGTTGCCCCATGCGGCGACCGAGGTCGGTAAGCAATTCATCGGTCAGGTATCCATAATCGGCAAGGGTATCACCGGGCAGGAAATCGACCATGCGTACAAGGTGAGTCGTCTGCTCTGCAGTGAAGGAACAGACCTTTCGCCCTTTGGAATCGCATGCGATTTTTGGCGTGAATTCAATGTGCTCGGCCAGGTGTTCGAGCATGGCATTTTGGCCGTCCAAAAATGCTGGGTGTTCTTGCCCGTTGGCAATTTTAAGTACCTGTCGTTTTCCGTCGGCCGTCGTCACCAAAAAATTCTGGTCTCGCTCACTTGCCAAGGTTTGGCAAGCGGTAACCGATAAACCAAATTGTGATTCGGCAAGTTGTTGTGCCTCGGCAAGGCTGAGTTGAGGAATGTGGTCGAAGAGGTTCATGGATTTGCTCGAGGGTTGTCGTGAGTTCGGGCCGTCAGTTAACCGAACTGAATTCCTTGAGCCAGTGGTAATTCTTTGGACCAGTTAATCGTGTTGGTCTGTCGCCGCATGTATGTTTTCCATGCATCTGAGCCGGATTCGCGACCACCTCCGGTGTCCTTTTCACCTCCGAATGCGCCACCGATTTCCGCGCCACTGGTACCAATGTTGACATTCGCGATTCCACAATCGGATCCGCAAGCTGACAAGAATGTCTCAGCCGTCAGTAGGTTGGTCGTGAAGATACTGCTGGAAAGACCTTGAGGTACATCGTTTTGAATTTGGATCGCCTGTTCTAGCGTGGAGTAGGGGATCATATAGAGAATCGGCGCAAATGTCTCTTTGCTGACTTGAGCGGTTTGGCTCGGCATGCGGATGATGCTTGGCTCTACGAAGAAACCTGCTGGATCTGGCAGTCGCTTGCCACCGCACAGCAATTTACCTCCCTCGGCGGTCGCTCGCTGAATGGCCTCGCTCATCGCATCGATGGAGCGTTCGCTGGCTAACGGGCCCATTAACGTATCAGACTGCAAGGGATCGCCAATTTTTACCTGTTCGTATGCGCGGACTAACCGGTCGGTCATTTCTTCGATGACCGATTCGTGAACCAGCAGTCGCCGCGTCGTTGTGCAACGTTGGCCGCTGGTACCAACCGCCCCGAATACAATGGCTCGAGTAGCGAGGTCGAGGTCGGCATCCGGTTCCACGATCAGTGCGTTGTTACCGCCTAGTTCCAATAACGTCTTCCCCATTCGAGCGCCAACCGTTTCAGCGACATGTTTCCCCACATCGCAGGAGCCCGTGAAGCTGATCAGTGGCAAACGTTTGTCTTTGATCATGGCCTGACCGACCGTCTCGTTTTCTCCAATTACCAGATTAAAGACTCCTGCACAGTCGTGCTTTTCCATGACCTGATTGCAGAGGTGTTGTACGGCGATGGCGGTCAGGGGCGTTTGTGGGGAGGGCTTCCAAATCATGGTGTCGCCGCAAATGGCCGCCAAGGCAGCATTCCAGGCCCATACCGCGACCGGAAAATTGAAAGCGCTAATGATCCCAATCGCACCGAGCGGGTGATATTGCTCATACATGCGGTGCCCGGGCCGTTCGGAGTGCATCGTGGATCCGCAAAGCTGGCGGGATAAACCGACGGCAAATTCGCAGATGTCGATCATTTCTTGCACTTCGCCAATTCCCTCGGCCCGAATCTTGCCCATCTCCAAGCTCACCAACTCCCCCAGTACATCGCGATGGGCTCGCAGGCTCTCTCCCAGCTCCCTGACGACTTGACCACGTTGAGGCGCTGGAATGCTCCTCCAATTTTGAAATGCCGCGGCGGCAGTATCCACGACTTGGTTGTAGGTCGCTTCGCTGGCGCACGTCACATTAGCTAATACCTGGCCGTTGGTGGGGTTGATCGAGGCTCAGGTTTTTCCGTTGGGTTCGGTGACCCACCGTTGGGGGCCGTGACAGGCTCCAGGGTTGTTGGCTTGAATATGGAGCTTGCCAAATTGCGAGTACGCTGAAACGGTCATAGGGGGACGCTAATATTTGGAGTTGAAAAGCAGATTGAATTAGACTGCAACTTATTAAAAGCGAGTCATAATATTGATACAGTGACTGAATCGTAAAAACCGTTCCGGGAATGTCAATCGTCGGCCCATTTCAATGAAGCAATCCGAAGAAATTCGACAGGCATTGTTAGAGCTCGCTCCCGCCATTGAGGGCGATGTGCTGGTCGATGAATTACAGCGAATGGTCTATTCGACCGATGCCTCGGTATATCAAGAAAAACCGCTGGGCATT
>JAAEPL010000156.1 GCA_024232675.1 Planctomycetaceae bacterium | reverse complement strand
GGAAAATCGAGTATCGAAACAATTGCATCTGACGTCGCACCTGGCTTCGTCACGCCTGGCCACCGAACAATGCACGGCGTCGTGAGCGACTCTTCATAAATCCATCGCTTATCAAACCAACCATGTTCACCGAGATAAAACCCTTGGTCCGATGAAAACAAGACCAACGTATTTTCACTCAACCCCGCTGAATCAAGATAATCAAGGAGTTTGCCTACGGCCTCATCAACAGCTTTTACACAACCCAGGTAGTCGTGCATGTACCTCTGGTAACGCCATTTCACGAGGTCTTTTCCAGTCAAACCCTGCTTGCGAAACTCTTCATTGCGAGGTCCGTAATAAACATCCCACTCTTTTTTTTGCTCATCTGAAATTGTGCGAGGTGGCTCAAGTTTCGCATCGAGTGGTCGGAATGTTTTTTCGAGCGTCATGTCTTGTTCGTGCTCGGCTCGGCCGCGCCCCGAGTAGTCATCAAAGAGCGTTTCTGGTTCGGGAAAAACACGGTCACCATTCCAGCCAAGATGCCGCAAGGCTGGCGACCATTCGCGGTGCGGTGCCTTGTGCTGGGACATAAGAAGAAAAGGCTTGGATCGATCTACATTCTCTAGCCAATCGATCGATAAGTCAGAAACGATGTCGGTAACATATCCTTCATGCCGGACCAATTCACCGTTATTAATCATCTTCGGATTATAGTACGACCCCTGGCCTGGCAGGATGTGCCAATGATCAAAACCGGTCGGATCACTCTTGAGAT
>JAAEPL010000155.1 GCA_024232675.1 Planctomycetaceae bacterium | reverse complement strand
GGATAGGCTGCCATACATTGCAGACCACCGCGCTGATGCGTGGTGGTCTGTTGTTGCGCACTCGCGTAAACGTCGGACGGAGTCGGCTACCAGAACTCCAAGCCGAGTGCTGCAGAATTATTCGGCTTAGGCTTCAAAGACCTCCAAGGGGTGGAATCTGTTTGCCGACTCGATATTCAAGCGGTTCGCCATCTGTGAAAGCAGCGATAACGACTCCCGTCCTGCGGCTGCCATGAAAACCGTCTCTTGATTGACGTATAAATCCACATGTGCCATGAGTACCTGGTCGTCAAATTCCGCGGCGTATCGTCGCATGGTAGCTAAAGTTTCGTCCGGATTTTCTAACCCATACTGGATCGAATCGTGGATCACTCCCTGAACTCGCGAAAGTACTTCGGAGCCTAAACGTCGGCGGGCCAGAATTCCCCCTAATGGCAACGGTTGCTGGGTTTCCTTGTGCCATAATTCGCCCAAATCACTGACACAAAACAGCCCCTGTTCTTGCCACGTAAATCGACCTTCGTGAATGCAGACGCCAAAATCGGCGGCGTTATTTTTCAAGCCCGGCATGATCTCAGAAAAAACCACCTGCCGAATCTCTGCCGGCCCGGGATAAAATAATTGATACAACAGGGTAGCTGTTGTGGTCGCACCGGGACAAAGGATCACGGGCGGGCGTTCCGGCGAAAAATCCTCAGGCGATTTCTCGCTATGGTGAGACAACAGCAAAGGGCCGTTTCCAAAACCTAAAGCTGAGCCACTGGGCAGAATCACCGTTTGATCTGCCACCATCAATGCCGCGTGGAAACTAGCTTTGGCAACATCGTATTTGCCGGCCAGCAAGTCATCATTGAGATCTTGGACGTCCGTCAATCGCACCTCAAAATTCAAACCTCGGAGATTCACTTTTCCGGCCATCAATCCGTGAAACGCAAATGTATCGTTGGGGCAGGTAGAGATTCCCAGCTCAATTGTTTGTTCAATTGCCATAGATTCCTTTTACTGGACAGTTCCAACCCAAGGCCGTTGCCGGCAATTAGGCTTTGCTTTTTGCCTGTTTTCGATACGATAGGTTAATCGATTTCCCCAGCTTCTTGATATTCATCGCGTGGCAGAGTGCATTTTTCATGGCCGATATTCAGATTAAAAAAAAGAATGATGTCGTCATGGTATACCTGCGGGATCTCCGCTTGAGTAACGATATATTGGCAGAAACAATCGACTCCGAGATTAGCACTCTTTTGAATCAAGACCAAGTTACCAAGGTGATCGTCAATCTTAGAGACGTGAACTTTATGAACTCTACGATGATCGGCAAACTGGTGCAGTTAACCAAACGCTGTCGCGAGGAGAGCATCGACTTGCGTTTTTGCGACATCAAAGCGCCTCTGCTGGAAGTCTTTCAACTCATGAGCTTGCAGCGGATCATGCAGATTCATCCCACCGAGGAATCCGCCCTCGAGGCGATGGCCTAAACGGTCATGCGTTCTGCCCAACTAGGCAGGCTCGGAGGGCGCATCCGTCGCTGACCCGTCCGGTTTGGCGTGACCAATCGCGGCAACCCCCAGCGTGATGCCAAGGCCCACAATAATCAGTCCCAAGGCTCCACCGACTTGCCCGGGGCTTGGTGAAAAACGTTCGATCGGCCAATCGTCTTTTTCAATCTCGCTCAGATTCTCAACGGTAATCACCTCTCCATTCTTGGCAAACTCACCGACCTCGGGAGGGCGTCCCTGTTGAAAGGGCCACAAGCCAATTACCGAACCCAATAATAAGCCAACCAACACTCCCAACGTTTGTTTCTCAAAACGTTTTAATAACCAACTCAATAGATTCCCGACCACTACGACGCCCGTCACCACGCCGAGCCCCACTGGCAGTAGAACCGAAAGAGCGGGATCCATAGCGAGTGCGATATCTCGCGCTTTTAACGCCTCTTTAAATTGATCGACCGCGGTCAAAATAGGCACGTACTGGCCGAGCAGCAGCAACAGATACCCCCCCGACAATCCCGGTAAAATCATGGCGCTAGCCCCGGCCATCCCAGCAATAAACAGCAGCAACAATCCCGTGCCACCGCCGCCAACGATCTCCCATTCCTGCAGTACCGCCAAGCCAACCATTAAAGCAAACGCCAATGCCGCTGAGATCCATAATCCCGGTGTCGCTGGTTTTGCCAAACGCCAAACGACGGGTAACCCGCCAAGTGTTAGACCGATGAACAAGCTGTACATAATCCAACGATGGTCCAAAACCGCGTCTTTCAATGATCCCGCAAACATGAGAATGCCGAGGCCCGCAGCTACGACGACGCAACCCAGTACCAACATCGAGCGAAAACGAAATCGAAATCGAGTCACTTCCGACAGCGCTTCGATAAAATTGGGATAGACGCCTGCGGCCAACAACATCGTGCCTCCGCTAATACCGGGTACCAAGTTCGCTAGGCCCATCAACAGGCCACCGAATAATGACCGGATAGCAATGACCGAACGTGGCACGAGGCCTTTTGAATTGTCAATCGATTCCATTTTCTTTCCGCTTTTTCATCGCGGCCCTAATCATCACGTGCCAGTTCTTATTCACCCTATGTCACCAAGCTACAGTCCACTTCAGAAACTGCGTACTCCAACCTTGCCTGCGTTCGGTAAAACGATCCCCTCGTGGCCCATTCACTAGCCTCTACCAGTGGGTACCAAAAGAGCGACCCATTTCGGACATTGGGCCTTTCTCTCGCCGCGTACTGCGGAAAAAAATATCGCTAATGAAGTGGCGAAAACATCCAAAGGCTCCAGCCTTCCTCTCCTCGTCAATTTGAACTTAGTTCGTTTGCGGTTACTTTTCTTTCGCAGTTTGATCACCTGCCACAACATTGGTGGAATTAGTAACATTGTGCCTAACGACTAGGCTGTTTTTAAGGAATGGTTGGACGAATTGTAAGGGTCTCTATCAGCCGATAGAATCAGTCTCAACAGGTCGCCTCAAAAAAGTCGACCACATCTCACGATGAGACTAATCCCTTCTCTGACCACTTCCGGCGAGCAATGGCGTGGATGGAAATATTAGCTCCAGCAAAAGTCAACCTTTTCCTGGAGCTGCTGAAACGTCGCGACGATGGTTTTCACGAATTAGAGACCATTATGGCGCCCGTCAATTTGTTCGACCGCATCATGTTGCGACGCCGAAGTGACGAGACGATCCGTCTTCGCCCAGCGCTGCCGACGTTTGAGAATCACCCTCAGCAATTCTCGATGCCCGCTGACCGCTCGAACCTGATCTGGCGGGCGATTGATTTGCTTGGCCAAGCTTGCAATCGAAAATTCGGTGTCGATGTGATTGTGGAAAAGCGGATTCCCAATCAGGCCGGAATGGGCGGTGGTTCCAGCGATGCGGCTTCCACACTGCTTGCAATCAATCGCATGTTTTCGCTGCAACAGACACGACGACAACTGCTTGATTTAGCCAGCCAACTGGGCAGTGACGTGGCTTTCTTTATCGACCGAGGCATTGCCCGCTGCACGGGACGGGGTGAGATCATCCAACCGATTACCGACTGTCCCCGACTCGATTTAGTGTTAGCCATGCCACCGACGGGCCTCTCGACAGCGCAAGTCTTTCAGCAATGCTGCATCTCGTCCACGCCTCCCAGCAGCGACCGCTTACTGCAAGGACTGCGTCACGGCAGCCTACAGCAAATTGGGCAGGGCATGGGCAATCGCTTACAGAGCACTGCCGAGCAACTCAGTCCATGGGTCAAACGTTTAGCGCAGGAATTTGCCCGACTCCCCAGCATCGGACATCAAATGACGGGTAGCGGCTCGGCTTATTTTGGTATTTTTGCCAACTCACAAATCACCAGGCAGGCAAAACGCATTTTGAAAAACCGCTTGCCTGAATGCTCCCTATTTTGTGTCAGCACGGTTGGTCGGACTACCAACGTGATTCGTTATCCATCCATCCAGGAACGTTGAAACCGAAAGAATCGCTGCCATGGAAATTACTGAAGTTCGCATCAAACTGATGGATAACTCGGAAGATCGCTTGCGAGCATTTTGTAGCGTCACGTTTGACAAATGCTTTGTGATTCGCGATTTGAAAATTATCGAAGGGAACTCCGGCCCCTTCGTTGCGATGCCTAGCCGCAAACTCTCGGCGCATTGCCGCTCTTGCCATTCTAAAAATCACCTGCGAGCCCGTTTTTGTAACAACTGTGGCACCCGCCAATCGAGTGACAAGGTTGACACCGACGGGCATGGTCGAGCCAAGTTGTACGCGGACATCGCACACCCGATTAACGCTGAAGCCCGCGAGCAAATCCAAAGTCGAGTTATTAGCGAGTTTTTTGAAGAGTTGGAGCGCGCCAAAAAACCCAATTACGTCTCCCGTTATGACGATGAGTACAGCGATGGTGGAAATCGATCCAATCGCTCTGACGCGAAGCACCACGAGCGACGCGGCCCCCATGCGGTCGAACCGGAGACTGAAAAGGCGGGTACAGGCTCTCCTGCAGACGAGGCCCCACAAGCGTCCGACTCCGAACGCTCGGACGGGAATTTTGGCAGCGGCATCTTCTAGCGGCCGCAAAGAATCCAAAAATCTCGGCGACGCGGTGACTTGGTCTTACGAAGCCAGCGTATCGACCAAATCGAGTAACTGCTGGGGAATCGCCCGATGCTCGGCGTAAGTCGTCTCGAAAGGCACGCTCACACAAGCATCGTTCTGGGTCCCGATCATGACACCGGTCTCACCTCGCATCAGCGCCGTTACGGCACCGTATCCCATATGGGAGGCGCGGCGACGATCCTCGGGCGTGGGGGTGCCGCCACGTTGCAAGTGCCCCAGCACCAACACGCGAGTGGGAAACGGGCAGTCATGTTTTTTAAGTTGTTCGTTGAGGATTTCGGCTCCACCTTCTTCGTCGCCCTCGGCCACTATCATCAGAATCGATGTTTTGCCACGTTGCTTCAGTTCGTTGAGCTTGGCTACGATCTCGGGAAAGTCCGTTGGTGTTTCGGGGATCGCTAAAATCTCGCCGCCCGTCGAAATTCCGGTGTAAGCGGCGATATAGCCACTGTGACGGCCCATGACTTCAATCAGAAACATGCGATCGTGGCTGTCGGCCGTGTCATGAACCTTATCCACACAATCCACCGCAGTTTGTACGGCTGTGGAGAAGCCGATTGTGTAATCTGTTCCGATCAGATCATTATCGATCGTGCCGGGACAACCTACAATTAATCCGTCCCAGACATCTGCCAGAGCTACGGCGCCGTGAAAGGTGCCATCGCCACCGATCGGGATCAGCGCGTCGATTTGATGCTTGCGTAAAATACTCGCAGCTTTCTCCTGTCCCTCTCGCGTGCGAAACTCATCACACCGACTACTCTTTAGAAAAGCTCCGCCATATTGCGCCCAACCTGCCACGCAATGCGGCGTCATCAAGGCCTCTCCGTTTTTATTGTGGTAGAACTCCTCGTCCAACAGTCCCTGATACCCGCGCTGAATCCCGACCACCTGGTGACCGTGTAATAACGCCGTTCGAACCACCGCGCGGACACACGCATTCATCCCCGGCGCGTCGCCGCCACTACAAAAAACGCCAATCCTCATTGCCTTACTCCGCTGACGATATCTTTCCAATTCATGTTTGCGAAACCGCGTATCAACCTAGCACACTGAAACCCTACGCCAACAAGGGGTGCCCGACTCTCCTGCCCCTCAGCCAATCTGCCGACCGCGTCAGCAATTCACCGGAAAGGGCAGGGCGCAAAAAAAACGGCTGACGCAAATCAGCCGTTTTGTTTTACCAATTCAAGGAACAATTCCAGTTTATGGAATCTTGACGGCACGAGTTACGCGTCCAAAGTGATCCTCAAGAATCATATCGGTCGCGGAAATGGAACGCACCGATGGCTCAAAAACATGATTGATTTGGCTCGCACGGGTTGATGACTCGACCTTGGCCAACAATCGTCCATTGGTGATTGACCAATCGCCAGAAGAGATCGGAGTAGGCACGAAAACCGTCTGGAAATTTTGCACACTTTGGAAGTAGCGATACGTTTGGAATTTACCGTTGGCTCCAAACACCATATCGACCGAACCTTCACCGTCATTCATCCGCCATTTCCCCAGGATCAAATTGTGTACCTGCGAATCCGTGAGGACGGGCTTGCCGACAAAGGTATTGTTGGCGGGTGCGGTGCCGGGGGCCGGTGCCTGGACCACGCTCGTGCTCGATGCCGTGGTTGTCACAGGTGGCTTAGGCGGACTATCAACTTTGACCAAATTGGAAGTTGCCTCTCGCGGTGGCGTCGCGGGTAAACCCGCGTTGTAACCCGGCACGGGAATGCTTTTCCCGTCCTCGAATCGCTCCAAAATCATGAGAGTTTGATGGGAGCCGGCAGAAGCCGTAAATTCTACGACTTGTTGGGATACATTCTTGGAAAGACAAACGACTAACTTGCCCTGATCAAACTTGTAGATCCCTGCACCCGTCGTCGCATCCCGATGGAAGATAGCGATTTTCTTGGGGTACGATGTGGGGTCGATGCGGAAGCGGCGAGCTCCCTTATTCCCGTCGATCGGCGACTTGAACAGGATGGTCTCGTCGATCATCTCCATAATACCGCCCCCAGGCAGCACAAATTTCATCTGATCTTCAGGAACCGATTGCCCGTTCTCCGCGAGTTGAATCACGCGCCAATTGCCATCGAGCAACTTCAATTCGTTGTCGATCGCATTTTGCTGGGCTTCAGCAGTCAGGGTGAACGTTGCCAAAATGCTGCATACGACGAGATGCGGCAAGTATTTACGGGGTGCGAAAGACATCTAGAAACTCCGTTTTATGGGTCTTTGCGGGGATTTTACGATTTTCAGAAAGTGGGCTCACTTCCCGATTCGCTAAGAATATGGAGATTTCAAAATCGACGCAACATGTTTCCTGACGGAGTGTTCAGGCTCGCAGAAATGACGTTCGGGGCTAGCTTTTACGGAGATTTTCCCGCTTGCTGCCCCCTCTTATTCGTCCTATACTCTGGGGCTGCGATCCGCAGTCAAATCCATCTATTTCCCGGCCTGCCCGGCGACTGATTACCGAGTTAGACGAATGACTATTGATAAAAGCCTGAAAATCAAGGCCGGTTCCACCAAGAGCCGCAATGTACTGACCCGCCCAGAACGTCTCGAGAAATTAATCGAGACAGACCGCTGGCAAGAGGGCGACGCCATCTACGGACTTCCCAAAGTACGAGTCCAGAAGATCTCGCTGAAGAAAAAGAAGAAGGTCAAAAAAGAAGACGAAGAAGAGTCTTAATCGACGACCCGATCTTAGACCTAAACAGACAAACCCGGTTTTTCGACCGGGTTTTTTCGCGTCATGTTCGCGACCTCAAGCCGCATATCGAGTCGCTTCACTTTCGGCGATCGCCAACGTGTCTGCTAACCTGCCATCGCGACGTAGTTCGACCGTCAACTGCTCGATCAACCAAACGGCTTCCACCGAACCAATGCAAAAACGGTAGCCGTGCAAACACCCATCCTTTAGCAAGATAGATTCTCTCCAAGGTTTTGCGGCCGCTTGGCAAGCATGGGTCTTTACCCAGCGTTCAATTTGCAAACGGACCTGTTCCAGTTTTTTTTGCATTTCTCGTCAGGGAATACGTCGCGTAATTGGGTCTAACACCTATCGTTCATCGGCGAATGCGGCCCGCGAGTACAGTTTGAGGAGTGCTAGCTGGCAAGGTTTATGCGAAGTGCAACCACTCTTCGCGAAGGGCGGGCTTACCGGTCTCGGCATCCGCCCCCGCTCGGCACCTTAATCCCCATGTGTCCGCCTGGCCGAAGGTGAATAAAGGCGTTATTTTTCCTGGCTTGTTGGATTTCCTGGGGATGCTGGGGAATAATGGACGCGGCCGACCTGCAGGACGGCAAAAACTGACTTTGTAAAAAAATTCACCCACCAACGGTTTGGCAATGCCCCAAGGCGACCACCTTGTCGTTAGACACTCGATCTACACCCACCACGCCATCGACATGGGCGATGGGCGGGTCATTCATTATGGACAGGGCTTGCACGACAAACGGAATGCCTCCGTGGAAATTATTTCGCGGGCAAATTTCGCTGCTCAGGGCCCCGTTTCAGTCCGCCATCAGCCGGCCAGTTTTTCGGCCGACGTCATTATTCAGCGGGCCCACAGCCGATTGGGAGAATGTAATTACGACCTGTTTGAAAACAACTGCGAGCATTTTGTAAATTGGTGTCGCACGGGCACTGCCGATAGCTCTCAGGTAAATACCGCCGATTGCCTGTGTCGTCGTGGCGGTGCCGCTGCAGCGAAGGTAATTTGGCCGCGGACGGCCCGGCGTGTAGCAGACCGCTGCTTAGTCGGTAAGGTTGCGTCCAAGGCAGTCGGCCGTTGGGGCCTGGCAGCCTCGTTAGCAGGAGATGCGGTGCAATTGTCGGCCGAGGTGGTGGCCATTCGTTGCGGGCAAAATCTCGAGCAAACACAGCGTATTGGTCAAGGTTCAGGTGCGTTGGCATCAGGCGGCCTGGGCTTTATGCTGGGGGGACCTGCGGGCGCCGCGGCGGGCGTGAGCAGCTGGCTTTTTGGCGAAGTGATGGGCCAAAAAACAGCCTCTGGCATCCGTCGGTTCGTTCGTCGCTGAAGCATCCGCACGCGGATTCACAGCGTCTTGCTGCCACATTAAATGCTCCCGCATACCACCGATGCTAACCTAGGATCTGCCGAGCTATCGTGAAAACGTTAATTGTCATACCCGCGCGACTTGCCTCCTCGCGCTTGCCCAACAAGTTACTGCTCTCTGAGACGGGCCAGACCCTCCTGCAACACACCTACGAAGCCGCGGCGAAATCCGCAGCGGCCGATGATATCGTAGTGGCGGCAGATGACCCTCAAATTGCGGCGGCCGTGCAGGCCTTCGGTGGCAAAGTGGAAATGACGTCCACTGAGCATCAGAGTGGCACCGATCGCTTGGCGGAGATCGCTCAGAGGCGTCCTGATGTCGAACTCTTTATCAACGTTCAGGGGGATGAGCCCGAGATCGAGGCAGTCGACATCGATACGGCTGCCCAACTGCTGCTCGGTCAGCCCGCTGCTGACATGTCAACACTGGCCACACCGATTGTGGATTTCGAATTAGTCAGCGACCCGGCATGCGTCAAAGTGGTATTTGATCAACAAAAACGGGCCCTCTATTTTAGCCGCAGTCCCATTCCCTATGCCCGAGAGGGGTTGGACCAGGCACGGCAGGCCGTGGGCAATCAGCCGCTCTATTACCAACATGTCGGTTTGTACGTTTATCGACGGGAAACGTTACTGGAATTAACGGCCGCTCCGCGCCCTCCTGCGGAAATTGCCGAGTCTTTGGAGCAGTTGCGGGCCTTGAATTTAGGCAAGCAAATACTCGTCGGAATGGCCTCCCAAGCCTCCCGTGGCATCGATACCCTCGCAGATTACCAAGTGTTTGTCAGTCGTCACTCGACTTGCTAGAATCTCTCGGTTTCACAGCCTGTAGGTTTGCTTTCTGACTTCTAATATGGCGGACGGTTTAGGCACTTCTTTGCCTGCTCCTCCGTGAGGGATTCTCGATGACCAAGTACATTTTTGTAACCGGCGGCGTGGTTAGTTCACTGGGAAAGGGCCTCACCAGCGCCTCGATCGGGATGCTG
>JAAEPL010000154.1 GCA_024232675.1 Planctomycetaceae bacterium | reverse complement strand
GACATCATCGTGATCGACGGTAGGGCTCGCGGTATTATCACGAGAGATCTCGTGACGGGCGAAATTAAATCGCATTCGGCCCATGCCGTTGTTTTGGCTTCGGGCGGTTACTCCAATGTTTACTACCTCTCAACCAATGCCAAAGGTTGCAATGTCACGGCCACTTGGCGTGCATACAAAAAAGGTGCAGGGTTTGCTAACCCCTGCTTTAACCAGATTCACCCCACGGCTATTCCTGCATCGGGTGAGTATCAATCCAAACTGACCTTGATGAGTGAGTCCTTAAGGAATGACGGTCGGATTTGGGTTCCCCGAAACGAGGGCGAAACCCGTGACCCGAACAGTATTCCCGAAGACGATCGACTCTACTACTTAGAAGAACGTTATCCACGATTTGGGAACTTGGTACCCCGTGATGTGGCATCTCGGAACGCCAAGGACGTGTGCGATAAAGGGCTCGGGGTTGGCCCCGATGGACGCGGTGTTTTCCTGGATTTCCGGGACGCGATCAAGGAGCACGGGCATGACACCATTGCCGCACGCTATGAGAATCTGTTCGAAATGTATTCGAGAATCACAGGGGAGTCTCCCTGGGACCGACCGATGCGAATTTTCCCGGCGCCGCATTACACGATGGGCGGTTTGTGGGTGGATTACAATCTGATGACGACGGTACCTGGACTGTTTGCCATCGGCGAGTCTAACTTTTCCGACCACGGTGCCAACCGCCTGGGTGCCAGTGCGATGATGCAGTGTCTGGCCGACGGTTACTTCATAATTCCAGTTACGATTGGTGACTATTTAAGCCGGCACGAAACCGACGATGTCTCGGGACACCCTGCACTGCAAGACGGCGTATTGAAAGCGCAACAAAAAATCGACCAACTGCTGGCTATCAACGGCACCAAAGCTGTGGAAGATATCCACCGAAGGTTGGGGAAATTAATGTGGGACGAGTGCGGTATTATTAGATCCAAGACGGGTCTGGAACACGCTTTGGAAGAGCTCCCTAAACTGCGCGATGAATTTTGGAATGACGTGCGAGTTGCTGGGACCGGCAAACAACTAAACCAGTCGTTGGAACACGCCGGGCGATTGGCAGATTTCTTGGAATTCTCCGAAGTGATGTGCCACGATGCATTAGCCAGGGACGAGTCCTGCGGTTGTCATCTAAGAGAGGAACATCAGACCCCCGAGGGAGAAGCGTTAAGAGATGATGAGTCTTGTGCCAACGTTTCCGTCTGGGAATACCAGGGAGAAAACCAAACTCCCACATTGCACCATGAGGCACTGCACTACAACGAATTGCAACCGACGCAGCGAAACTACAAAACCTAAGCCGATAACATGAAATTCAAAATAAAAGTTTGGCGACAAGCCGATTCCAAGGACAGCGGTAAGTTCGAGTCCTACACGGTCGACAACATTAGCGGAGACACCTCGTTTCTCGAGATGTTGGACGCTATGAATATTCAGTTAACCAAAGAGGGTGGTGATCCGGTCGCCTTCGACTCCGATTGCCGCGAAGGCGTTTGCGGAATGTGCTCGATGGTGATCGACGGTCAAGCACACGGTCCGAAACCCGCGACAACGACTTGCCAACTCTACATGCGGCATTTTCAGGATGGAGCGGAAATCACCGTCGAACCATGGCGAGCAACGGCATTTCCTGTGGTGCGTGACCTCGTGGTAGATCGCTCGGCTTTCGACCGAATCATGCAGGCTGGTGGTTATGTCACGGTTCACTCCGGGCCCAAGCCCGAACCGAACTCCATTCCCATCGAACCAGAGATCGCGGAAGAAGCACTCGATGCCGCCTCTTGTATCGGCTGCGGAGCCTGTGTCGCTGCTTGCCCGAATGCTTCAGCGATGTTGTACACGTCGGCAAAAGTTTCTCACCTGGGCTTGCTGCCGCAAGGCGATCCCGAACGCAAACACCGCGTCCTGTCGATGGTGGAGCAGATGGAGGGCGAAGGCTTTGGGTCATGCCGAAATTACGGCGAGTGCGAGGCTCAGTGTCCCAAGGAAATCAGCATTAAATTTATTGGCATGCTGAATCGGGAATATCTACAAGCCAGCCTGCTGGACGAAGCGAATCCTCGGGGCAAAATGTCGCCCCAGTAGGTGCGATAATACATCCCGAGAAGAATCCGCTATAATGGAAGCAAGATCGGAGAGGTCGAAACAGGGCCTCCCCTCTATTGCTTTCGTTTAAGCGGAGAACTCATGAGCGTTACTTGCACACCCTGCACGGGTACCGGATACACCACCTGCCCACGCTGCAGTGGTAGTGGCCAGCAACTGGATAACTGTTCCCGTTGCCTGAGCACGGGGAAAGTAAATTGCACACGCTGCGTCGGGACCAGCACGGTCAGCTGTAAGGATTGTGGCGGAGCAGGTCAAAAATATGCCGGTGTCGACTCCAAAGGAGGGAGCGGTTACGAAGACTGCCCGTCTTGCACCAGTGGCAAGGTAGCGTGTGCTTGCGAAAATGGTCGCATCGCTTGCGATTGTGAGAATGGCAGGGTGGTCGCGTCTTGCACTTGCCAATCCGGGCAGGTTATGTGTGCCGAGTGTCGCGGCAGTGGAACAGTTGCTTAACGCATTTCGTTGACGAACCGTCCGCGTTATGGATTGAAATTAGGCTGCTTCTACGTTCATGCTAGATGATCGAAGTCAATCGTAGGAATGGCCATGCACCCTAACCTGCCGCTCGTGGCGTCCTCGGCTTGGCCGCCCATCGGGCCCAGAGACCAATGCTTTTCCATCAAATCGAAGCAGCCATTGAGCATCGCGATTTTTTGATCGGCCGGGAATTTCATCCCCGGAAAGAAAGGCAATTCGGGGGCCTCTTGTTGATCCATGAAATCGAGTGCGTGCAATAAAAACGAAGGCCTTACTCCCGTAAGCCAGCACAGTTTGATGGCGATCCAGAAATAAAGTTTGGCTAAGGCACCCAAGAAAGTGGCCCGTTAAAAGAAATAGCTGGTATGAATTGGCAGCTTGAAGAGTGGCATCGTGGTGTTCCGCACGGCCCGCGCCCAGCTATCATGCATCCGTTTTAATTGGTGCAGCGGTGAAGAAATATCATTTTCTCCAAGGATCAGAGGAGTTAGCTGATTGGCTGACGCGACCGAAATCCCTGAACCAGACCGCCGTACGAAAGAATCATTGGAAGTCGTTTTCTAGTCGGTTTTTGTCGATATTAAGGAAAAAGCTGTCATATTAGTCAGATTCCGCTTTGGAATCGGCGGCTGAGTGCGGTTTCAGCCCCCGTGGAGTATGTGAGCCAGCATCTTGTCTGGCGAGTGGCACACGAAATCATCGAATTGAGTTATTCCTCGTCATTTCTGACGGTAAAACGTTCAATAGCTAATTGAAATTATGGAAAAACACATGCTCCGCAACTCGCATCGCCCTACCGTCCTGTTGACCGGAGCCACTGGATACGTCGGTGGGCGTCTGTTACCGCTGCTCGAGGAACGCGGATTGGCGGTCAGGTGCCTCTCACGCCGCCCCGAGCGTTTGCAGGAGTCTGTCGGGGAATTGACAGAAGCGGTTGCCGGCGACGTTTTTGACGAAGACTCTTTGGATCGTGCTTTGCGGGGCATCGAAACGGCCTATTACCTGGTGCATTCGATGGGCGCGACGGACGACTTCGAGGAGATGGATCGTAAAGCTGCGGAGAACTTCGCTAGTGCATGCACACGCCAAGGTGTGAAACAAATTGTGTACCTCGGCGGACTCGGTAATCCTGATCACAACCTTTCAAAGCACCTGCGAAGTCGCCAAGAAATTGGCAACATTCTGCGTAAATCGACCGCCAGCGTGATTGAGTTTCGAGCTTCCATCATCATCGGCTCGGGAAGCCTTTCGTTTGAGATGATTCGTGCATTAGTCGAACGGCTGCCGGTCATGATCTGCCCTAAATGGGTAAGGATTTTAGCCCAACCTATCGCTATCGAAGATGTCTTGGCCTATTTGCTGGAGGCTATTGATTTACCCAAGGATGAATCTAACGTCTTCGAGATTGGCGGCCCCGACCAGATCTCTTACGGAGAGATCATGCAGCGGTACGCACGGCAAAGAAAATTGCGTCGGGTGATGATTCCAGTTCCGCTGTTAACCCCTTACCTCTCAAGCCTGTGGCTAGGCTTGGTGACGCCACTGTATTCCCGAGTGGGTCGGAAGTTAGTGGAAAGCTTGAGGAACCCGACACTCGTCTCCAGTAATCTCGCCGAACGATATTTCAAAGTGAGACCGCGTTCCACAGATGAAGCGGTCGCCCGCGCCCTAGTCAATGAAGATCAAGAGTTTGCGGAAACCCGTTGGTCCGACGCGTTTTCATCCGGGGGTAGTCAACGAAGTTGGGGAGGGACTCGCTTCGGATCACGTGTGGTCGATTCAAGAACAAAGACCGTAAAACTGCCGGCGGCGCAGGCCTTCCGACCGATCGAACGCATTGGTGGCGAGACCGGTTGGTACTACGGTAATTGGCTCTGGAAGATACGCGGCTTCATGGATTTGTTAGTCGGCGGAGTCGGCGTTAGACGCGGCCGAAGAGATCCCGATCACGTGCGGGTGGGCGACGCATTGGACTTTTGGCGGGTTGAGAAGATTGAGGCCAACCATCTTTTAAGATTAGCGGCCGAAATGAAAGTTCCCGGTCGCGCTTGGCTAGAGTTCGAAGTGACACCGGAAGATGACGGCACCTGCACTGTGCGTCAAACAGCTATATTCGACCCGGTTGGTCTCTTCGGGTTGGTTTATTGGTACGCAATGTACCCACTGCATCAATTCGTTTTTGCTGGGATGCTTAACAATATTTGTGAAGCAGCGCAGCGGGATCAGACGGAACCGAAAAATCCAAAGCCAAAGACTGTTGGCGTGGCCGCCGCTCCCGCCGAAAAGATCAAATCGTAACGCCACCACGCTTCTTTCCTAAAAGCTACCCATCAGTCAGCAATCGGGATTGCGACGGGCAGCAGGTGCTGGGACAGAGCTTTTCGGCGAAGCGTGGCAGGTCGGCTTTCTTAGTCCGACCGTAGCAATCTAATGGCACCGCGCCTTGTGCGTGGATAAGGAACAGCGGGCGCTAGGCTCCTCGCTTTCGCTTCGGCGGTACCACGGCCGTCACGACAATAAATCGTCATCTGAAACCAGATCGATTGCGTAGGAATAAATCATTCCCAAAACCAAAATGGAAAGGCCACCGAAGGCCGCTAAACTGCCCGCGAATACCCAGTCGGACACCCCTGGGCAATGGTTGGAAAGCATCGTTCCCAGATCGCGATGAAAAGATTGCTGAAGCCGATGAGGGTAAGACCGACTGCGACCAACCGAGTGCACGCACGTTTGTACTGGTCGGGCTGTTGCTGGTCTCGAATTTTATCGAGGCGATTTTGAATTTCAGGAAGCATCTTTAAGCTCCCTTACTGGCACGTCTTCGAATTACGACCTGTCACAATTGAGGTCGTAACGGAATTCGGGCAATGTACGAAGGGAACTTATATTCTGGCCGTAGCTTCCTCAGGGTTTACCGTATGAAGAATGATCGCGTTATTTCACAATGTGGTTGTTTAAAAACACCGTGAACGGAAAAGCTTGGAATAAGAATTACAAGAACTGTCGAACCGAGGCATGGGTTTCGCCGTGACACAAAACACAGTTGCCCATCATTTTGCGAAGCCGGAGTTAGCCACGCCATTTCGTAGACTGCGTCGCGCCTGCTTCACCGCGTGGCTTAACTTCACGCGGTGGGACCATAGAGCGTGAGCGTCCAAATTCGTTTCAAGGATTCTGCGACGGCAGTCGGCTCGCTTCTCGGAACGCGGCCGAAATTTTTGACAGTGACCCCCACGTCCATGCGATTGAGTGATATGGCGACTTGCATCGCACCCATGGGAGGTATGAGCCCAACCGCCTGGTCTTGCTGAATTCTTTCGCAAACCGCGATGTCAAATCCAGTGATGAAATTGTCCCAAGCTGACTCAAGCTTGGAATCCATTGAACAAGCTTCAATGATGGCTCGGATAAATGGTCCTTGTTCGTAACAAACTTGGACGAAGTCTTCGAGTGAACGACTGAGTAATTCGACGGGTTCACCAACACCTTCGAACCAAGGTGCTGCCGCAACCATAATTTCATTCTTAAGTTCGTCCAGAAGGTGCTCCATTAGACGGTGAAGGTCGGAAAAATACTGGTAGAAAGCTGGGCGACTGGTGCCGGTAACGGACATTAGCTCTCGCACGGTGAGTTCCCGGAAGGGTTTGTTCCACAAGAACTCTCTAGCGGCATTCACGATCGCACGTTTAGTCTGATCCGATTTACGTAATTTAGTTACGGGTTTAGTAGGTGCTTGCGACATAGTTCCCCCCCCTTTTTTCTCAATAGTTGTTGGCCGTTGGATAATAATGACGCGATGTCAGATTGTCAACGATTTATTTTGCAGCTATTTTTGGGAGGTAATAATCAATGAGGGCAGCAGGTTGATTTGCGGAAAAAACCCGTTGTGGACACCCTCTGATTTGGTCTCAGCTTGTGTCTGACAAAGCAGGATTTCGCATGCGGTTCATCCAGCGGTACGATATTGCTGGCGATCTTCAACGGGTGCTTGTGGTTATTTTGATTAAGCAGGATCTCAAGCATTCGCTCTGCAGGTAATACTTGCAGGCGAGATTTGAATTAACGATGTTTCAGGTAGAGGTGCGGACTGTTGAATACCTTGATGTTTATGCGGCGCGGCTTCACGGCTATTTATTTATGTTTGATAGCAGGGATGGCTTGTGAGTCATTGGCTCAAGAGTCATTTCCTTTAGGGATTCTTGGTGGGCGTGGAGAGGTGACTGCTGGAAGTCCCTTGCTGACGGTAAAGTCGCTAATGGGGAATTCACCTGCCGAAATCGCTGGTTTGCTCCCTGGCGATCAAATCCTAGCCATCGACGGCATCGAATTCCAACCTCATTCGAATCGTGTGGATGATGGAGGGAGCGGTCCCCAAAGAGCCCTTGGCGAGCGGCTGGATACGGTTGCCGGACGAGCTCAAAAATCAGAGCGGGTCATCGCGTTAAAGGTCCAGCGTGGTACGGGTGAGTCGGCTGAGATTTTAGACATTCCCTGTGCTTTGCCATTGCGACAGGGGTTACTCACATCGGCCGGTCGCAATGAATTGATAAGTCGAGCCGCGGCTCACCTGCGAGAAACTTGCCAATCCGCGGGATTTTGGAATGCCCCGGTTGGGTTGACGGGAGATCGCGTTCTCACAGCTTGGGCGACGGTAGCGCTCAAAGCGGTGGGGGAACCGCAGGATGTTGAATTAATGCGTCGCAATGTCAATTGGTTAATGGGCCCACAGCAACGTTGCTGGCTGCCAGAAGACCTGCTTGAAAAAGGTCCTGATAATCTGGGGAATTGGGCGCTCGCGTCGGGCGTGGTGGCGCTGGTCGAAGTCACTGAAGGTAAACCGGATCGATTTCAGAAAGCAGCAATCGCGGTCAGTTGCGAGGCCTTGTGTCAACGCATGACTCCCCAAGGCCGTTTTGGACACGACGTGGTGGTCGGTTATAGCGGAAAAGGATTCAATGTCATCAATACGTTGTCGCATTTAGCGTGGGCCATGGGAGCGAAAGCGGGGGTGGCGATTGACCAGCCTGTGTGGGATCTAAGCTTGCAACAAATCAAACAATCGATCGATCCTAACGGGGGTGTTCGCTATTGGACAATGGCAAACACGGGCACTGCTGACGCATCCTTGAGAACTTCTTCCATGGCGTTGGCTTTGGGGTTGGTAGGGAGTGAGCAAGCTCTCTTGGAAACGTTATCGGAATATTTGGATCAACATCGAGCGCGCACCCGCGAAGCGCATGCCGTCGGGTCATTGGGTATGCTTTTAGCGCCCGCCGCTATTTGGCGACATGATCGTGAGGCTTATCAACGGTTCATGCGGGAGTGGCGATGGTACCTCAGCTTGATGCAGGATCATGAAGGTGCGGTGCACTATATTGGCGGGAAACGAAATAATGGTGGGGATGATTATTTAGGCAAAGATCGGATTGCTTGCGTGATTGCCATTATGTTGTTGTCACCCGAACGAGAAAATCTAATGTTGTTTCAGAAATGAACTTGGATGAATAAGTTGAATTTGTGCTGCGAAAAAAAATACTATGTCTAAAAAACAAATCCATCGTCGATCTTTCTTGGCTGCCACGTCCTTGGCTGGTTCGGTGGCATTTTTACCCCAGGTAAGGGCAAGCAATAAGCCGCGTTACAAGATGGAAAGGTTGGGAATTGGGGCCATCGGTTTACGATACCAAGGAACGGTGATTGCCGAAAAGGCGCAGTCCTACGGCGATATCGTCGCACTTGCCGATGTTGATCAACAGATTCTCGAGAAGGGTCGCTCTGATTTCGCTAACCGTCCTCAGATCTTTACCGATTATCAAGAGCTGTTGCAGCGACCAGATGTGGATGTGGTGACGATCGGTACGCCGGACCACTGGCACGTGAAAATGGCAATGGATGCGTGCCGCGCTGGCAAGGATGTTTACGTAGAAAAACCGCTCTCGTTAACGATCGACGAAGGGAAAAAGCTTCGTGATGTGGTGCGGCAAACAGGACGCGTGGTGCAAGTCGGGTCGTGGCAGAGAAGTGATCATCGCTTTCGCCTGGCGGTCGAAATGGTGCGTCAAGGGCGATTAGGTGAGCTCAAGCGAGTTGATGTCGTGTTGGGGAAAAACAAGACGGGAGGGCCTTTCCCGTTTCGTCAGCCGCCCGCTCATCTCAATTGGGATTGGTGGCAAGGGCAAACGCCGAACGTTAAGTACCAAGAAGAGCGGTGTCACTATACATTTCGCTGGTGGCAAGCCTACTCTGGTGGGCAAATGACAGACTGGGGAGCTCATCATTTGGATATCGCGCAATGGGCCATCAACGCTTTCCCTGAAGAAATATCGGGCCAAGCTACCTACCCAACTGAACCGGATAGTTATGATGTGCCCACTGATTTCAGCGTCGACTATCGCTATCCAGGTGGTGTCGTGATGACCGTGCGTGATACCGGTAGAAATGGAATATTATTGACGGGAACCCGCGGACGGATTTTTGTAAATCGAGGAACGTTGGAGGGCAAACCGGTCGAGCAATTGGCAGAGAACCCTTTGCAACGAGAACAGTTTCAAGAGTATGCCAACGACAACCTTGAGCGACCGGAGCGAGCCGGGAAACTGGATGCAATTGTGAATCATATGGGAAACTTTTTCGATTGTGTCGCTTCCCGCAAGCCGCCCATTTCCGACGTGGAAAGCCAGCACCGGAGTGTCAGTACCTGCCACCTAGGGAATATCTCCATGAAATTGGGAAGGCCGCTTAAATGGGATGCGGTGGAGGAGACGTTCGTAAATGACTCGGCAGCCAACGCCCTTTTGACGCGTGAACAAAGAAAAGGTTTTGAAGTCGTTTAGTTAGCAAACTTAATTTTTTGGTTGCGAAATCAATAGGCAAAAGATGAACGCCATAAACCCAAACCTGCGACCCACTTGCCTGCCCAGTCGACGTGATTTTCACCAAATCGCAGGTGGCTGTGTTTCTGGCCTTTGTCTTGGCGAATTAAGCCTCGCCTCAATCGCGGGCAAGCGGCAACTGGAACTAAAGTACTTGCTGGGATCCTGCATGTATGGTTACCAGAGCCTTGCCGAGATTCTCCCCGAGGTTGCCAAGACGGGAGCTGCTGCCATTGACATTTGGCCCCGCGTGCATGGCAATCAGCGGGAGCAGTTGGATGAGTTAGGCGAGGAGCAGTTTGCTGCCCTGCTGAAGTCGAATCAAGTGTCACTCGGTTGCATCACGCAGTACAAATTAGGACCGTTTGGGTTGAAGAATGAAATGTCACTCGCCCAAAGACTCGGTTGCCAAACTCTGGTGAGTGGAGGTCGTGGGCCCGCGGGGTTGCAGGGGAGCGAATTGAAGGCGGCAGTTGCCGAGTTTGTCGAAAACATGAAGCCTCACGTGGAGCATGCAGAGGCCAGGGGAATCACGATCGCTATCGAGAACCATGCAAACAGCTTGATTGAGTCGCCGGATTCTATGAAGTGGTTGGCAGAGCTGCGTCCATCAAAGCACTTGGCGATCGCATTCGCACCTTATCACTTGACGCAAAACGCAGACAATTTAGCCAACCTAATCACGGATCTGGGAGATGCCATCGAGGTCTTCTATGCTTGGCAGCATGGCATGGGTTGCCATAAAAAGCTCCCCAAGAATCAGGAGTTATTACAGTTGCCCGGTCGGGGCGAATTAGATTTTGAACCCTTGCTCGCTGCCTTGCAGAAAATTCGCTACGCTGGCTGGACGGAGATTTTCATGCATCCCGTGCCACGCGGTATCCCCATTCTGGAAACGACTTCACAGGTTACCGACGAGATTAATCGCAGTCGAAAATATCTTGAAGATTTGCTCGCAAGCAAATGAAATTCAATAACGAATTGTTGATAGGACCTCATGAAAAATCGAGTTTTAATTGTGATTGGTGACGCTGCGGAAACGCTCGACACGATGTATCCGTACTATCGACTGATCGAAGGTGGGTTTGAGCCAGTGGTGGCGGCACCCGAAAAACGTCGCTATCAAATGGTGCTCCATGAAGTCAAACCGGGTTGGACGATCACCAAGGAATGGGAAGGGTATTCGATTGAAGCGGATGTCGCTTTTTCAGAGATCGATCCGCAAGATTATCTCGGTATTTTCTATTCCGGGGGCCGCGCTCCCGAATATATTCGAGAGGATCCCGATCTAATTCGAATCACCCAGTTCTTTTTCGAAAAGCAAGCGCCGATTGCCAGTGTGTGTCATGGGGTCGAAATCCCAGCCCGTGCCGGTTGTGTCACGGGACGTCGCATGGCGACGGTGCCCAAATGTAAATTTGATTTGGAAGTGTGTGGTGGCATTTTTGTCGATGAGCCCTGTGTCGTAGACGGAAATCTAGTCTCCGGACGAACGTACCATGACCATGGTCATTTTGTCGGGCCATGGATTCAGTTGCTGGAGGAAGCCCAGCGATCCTGAAATAACGCGTGCCAGTCTCCTTGCGCTGCGCGGAAGGACCCGAAGGTATGACGGGATGGAGAAATATCAGCGGCGAAATATCCGTTAGCGTTTTCGGTCGCTTGGTTTTCTGGCTCGCGTTGACCCAACTTTCCTTTCGTTTCCTTTGGTTTGGTTTGGTTGCCACCGTCTGGTTGGCCACCGTATGGTTGGCCATTGGGGATCGCTGGCAGGACGCGGCGTGGACACCCTTCACAGGGGTTACTCGACGGATGAGTTAGCCTGCTCACACTGAGTATCCCAAGGGTTTTCG
>JAAEPL010000153.1 GCA_024232675.1 Planctomycetaceae bacterium | reverse complement strand
GTGCGACCTTGGACTGCACCACGCCGGTAGGAGCAAGCCGTTTACGCGACAGGTTGTCTTAAATTCGCCGTCAGCGGGCAAGCAAATAGAGGTAGCTTATGGCGATGCAGTAACTTTTCTTTTTTGCAATTCGGCCGAGCGGGATGCTTATTCCGAGGTTTGGTTTTGGGAACGGTCATTCCGTGTATTTCACCGGAGCTGCATCAGAAAGTTGTCCACCGACGATGCTGTCAATGCGGCCCCGGTTGATGTTGGATTGACGGCCATGCGGGTGGGAATAACACCCACGGTGCTCAGATAAAGGTTTGTTATGCTGTGCGGTCTACAGTGCGTGTCGACAACTGAGCTGTCGGGATCGTTAACAATGCGACATGCCCCCATCAAATGGGCGAAACCCAAATCTAGCCATACCGAATCGGCTCCGTGGTGGTAGCGTCCTAATAACTGGACGATTTAATCGGTGTCTTTTCTAACAGCCAGTATATTGGCTCGGTCAGCTGCCGAAAGTGAAACATCAAAAGTGGTGCCACTTTCAGTGGACTCCCTGCGGTTGGAGGGGCGATTATCAACGGGGCAAATGATTTGGATTTCGACGAGTGAATTTTCTTTGACGACCGCGTCATCTGGGTGCGGAGTCGCCGGTGAGGCATCTCGGAGCACCCTTGCGTTCCAAGGATTGTTAGGGTGCGGCGGGATCTGCGGGCGAGTCGGTATGTCAGTTTCCCCAAAAGTTGGACGTGCGCCTTCATCGAAAATAACTTGAGCGATTATTACCGGATGGTAGGTCAGGTGCGTAACTGGGGCAGGACCAGCAATCCCGGTCCACGCTAACAAGCAAGTCGTATCAATGGTGCCGCCTGCGACAAAAACGACTTTCGCCGTCAACTCTTTATCATCCATCAAGACGCCGCAGGCCGGGTTGTCCTTCAGAAGAATGCGTTCAACCTTACCGTGAACATCGGTGACCGATGAGCTTTCCAGAGGTTCAAGAATATCGGAAGTCGCTAAGTAGTGAATGGACCCGTTTTCTTTTAACCCACCTGAAAACGGTTGTTGAGTTGCTTGTCTACAAGCCTCTTGTAATTATGGTTGCAGACGACGAAGGATGTTTTTTCCACGTAACGATTTTTCAAAGGCCCGATGACTGACGCCCATGTAGTTTTCCGCGGCCTGATAGTATTCATCCCATGACGCATTTCCGGGTAATTCCCAAAGCTCATCATTTGTGCCTCTGGGGTTGTTTGTCCAAAAGATACCTTGACCCTATTCTCGACAAGTCGCCACGCGGCGATCGCGTCTAGAGGTCCGCTTCCGACAACGACGGCAGGTCGGTCGTTTGTCATGATGTAATTGTACCCCTGTTTTTTTGCCGTGATTTTAACTCCCGACCCGTAAATGTTTCGCCGCGATTCAGATCGTTGTCAGACATGATCTCACCGGTTTTTGTTTCGTCAGACGTCGGCCGTAGATGACACTTAATTTCATCAAAATAAGGTCGGCTAAAATCGTGGAGGTGAACCAATGGTTGGAATGGGACGATCTTGATGCAACATTGGAAAGCCTTGGGGGCAAGCTGCGCGAATCTGTGGAACTGAATTTGACGCCCCGTCTCAAAATCCGTTTCCCCGGAGAGGTCGGTCACCGCAGGCAAAAAAATTGCAGCGGTAACGACGGCAACACCATCGATAGGTCAGATTAAGATCATCGATACCAACGATCGATACCAAGCGACCTGCTGAACGGCTTGTCGCGATTCGAAGTTTTCAGAATAGTGGAGTGGTGTTGCTTCGTTTTGGATACAAAAAAAACGGCCTTGCTTAAAAGCGTCGGCCGTTGTTTGAGTTCTTTAATGTAGCGCAAGCAGATCTGCGCTTAGCAGTGTCGACGGTCTGCAAGCAGACCGTGTGTGACCAGAGCCACTGACTTGAGAACACGGATGGGAATGAACAAGGGAATGTCGTTACGCCAACGGTTTGCCCGCAATACTGGGGCAACGACATCTTTTCCTTTTGACTTTACGTTCGCCCTTTATTACCCAGTCCTGGGCCTGTGTTCGCAAAGATTGAAATAGAGGTCTTACGGCCTCTATGCCAATTGGACATTCTCAGCACATGGTCCTTTTTGTCCCTGTGCTTCGGTGAATGTGACCCGTTGGCCTTCTTGCAGTTCGTCGTAACTCACACCTTCGAGGCTAGAAGAGTGAAAAAACAAGTCCTTGTTGCGTCCAACGTCAATGAATCCAAAGCCTTTGTCAGTGAGCCGTTTAATTGTACCTTCAGCCATTATCAAATTCCCAATATGTGTTAGCAGTGTCTGCGCTTGGCCCGGAGTGTCCAGGCTTGAGCAATGTGCCAAACATCATATCAGAAGATCGGGTCCTCCGGGTGCAAGAACTTGC
>JAAEPL010000152.1 GCA_024232675.1 Planctomycetaceae bacterium | reverse complement strand
TGCGATAAGTACGGCACCAACAATGCCGACAGGATCGCGACCGCTATTCTCGAGGTCAAGGCAGCGGACAAGCTGAATGACATTATCTTGCGCAGAGAACTCGGGCGTACGCTGATGAGCAATCGTGGCCTGGATCCCCGCAGCATCTCGCCCCAACAACTTGACCAAGTGATCGACGCATTGCTAAAAGATCAATCAGCAGAGGTCCGGGAAAAAGTAGAACAACTGGTAAGGCTCACTCAGTCACAAATTGCTGATCAGGTAGCCTTACAGATCGACGCTTTGAAAGCGAATGTGCTCGATGAATTAGCGGGATTCGTGCCGATTAAAGACGGGGATTTCGATTTTTCCGAACTCCCCTACAACAACTTGCCGCTGGCTCAGTTGAGAACTGCCTACTTGGAGGGTGACGCAACAACGTTCAACAACAATGTCGACACCCATTTGTCAGAGGCCAGCGCAACGCCAGACGTGCAGGCCAACGCCGGCCAAGTTAGTTGGGAACACACCCTGAATCGGGTCTCGCCCTTTTACTTAGCGACGGCAATTTATATTGGTGCGTTCCTTTTGTCCCTGCTTTCCTGGCTCTTTTTGGCGGGGGCTCAAAACTCCCAACTCATGTCGTCTTTGGCGACTGCGTCACGGCGATCGGCATTCTGGTTAGTGATTCTGGGTTTCGCAATTCACACGCTCGGATTGCTGTTGAGAATTTATATCTCCGGAAGACCCCCCGTAACCAATCTATATGGCTCCGCGATTTTCATCGGGTGGGTGGGAGTGCTTTTCGGTTTGGTCACCGAACGCATGATTGGTTATTGCTTCGGCAACGTAAAGGCCGCCTTTGCTGGAGTGACCACGCTGTTAACTGCGTTCGCACTAGGTTCGGAGGGAGATACCTTTTCTGTTTTACAAGCCGTACTCGATACTCAATTTTGGCTTTCCACCCACGTGGTCAGTATCACGATTGGTTACGCCGCCACCTTGGTTGCAGGGTTGCTCGGCATCCTTTATCTACTAGTCTCCATTTTCATTCCCCGCGATCTCACCAGCACCCGCAAAACCATGGCAAAAATGGTTTATGGAGTGACCTGCTTGGCCCTCATATTCAGTTTTGTGGGCACCGTATTGGGTGGGCTCTGGGCAGATGATTCATGGGGTCGATTCTGGGGCTGGGATCCGAAAGAAAACGGAGCCTTGATGATCGTTCTGGTGAACGCCATCTTGCTGCATGCCCGCTGGGCAGGTTTGGTCAAGGATCGCGGCATGGCAGTCATCGCGATCCTCGGCAACATCGTCACGCTGTGGTCTTGGTTTGCCGTGAACGAACTGGGGATTGGTTTACACACCTACGGATTGACGGAAGGGCGGATGAAAACCTTGTGCGAAGCATGGTTAGCTCAGGGTGCAATGATATTGCTGGCGGCCATCCCGACAAAGTACTGGTTAGGTAACCGCGCTGCCGCCGCTGCGAAATCTGCAGCCCGCACCAGCAAATCCTAGAGTCTCACCTCGGCGGAAGGCTAACGGTTGAAAAAGTTTCCGTTGCCGACCGCCCCGGTTCTTCCGGTTCGTCGCATTTCCGAATTGTGATCCTCCTGCACGGGAGGCATGATTAAGTACCTCGCTACCGCGGAGGTGTTGGCGTTAACCTGTTGCCAAGGCCAAGCCACGAGGTCGACAATCGCTGAGGATGGCCAAGTTGCACCGTGTTGAGCGACCAGCATTTGATTGCCCCGAGCATCATTCAAGACCGCTCCTGACTCCATCCCATAGATCGAGAGCTGGTCCGCCTTGAGCTGGAATCCCAACCGCAAATCCGCGTAAGATTCAAAGGCTTGCTGACCATAAGGCTCGACCAACTGCATCCCCATGGCGTGGTGGCTTGCGTGCAAAAGGGTGGAACTAATAGTGCCTACCGGACTGTGTAAATCACCCTCAAGAAATTCAATGCGACTATTTTTGAGCCGCACATTTTTCAGATTGATCATCGCCTGCCCATCCAGCATTCGGTCAAATCGCTCACCAACGATATACTGCAAATCTGCATCGCGCAATTGCCCGGAAAGCTCTCCCGACCATTCCATTTGCGAGCGCACCAAAGTTGCCTTGGCATCCACAAAATTGACATTCGGATTCAAGGTTTGGGTCATCGGGATCATCTGCTGCAGCACCCAAGCAGGAATACTAAAACCCACAGCATCAAAATACCAGTCTTCCTGCTCCGCTTTGGTGGTCCGCTCGATTACTGCAAACTGCCGACCAGATTCCCAGCGACTCGTTTTATCCTCTGCCTGAAATGCGACAGAAAAGAAACGCCCCTGCTGATCAACCACGACCCGCACATCTCGCCAAAGGCATGTACGTGCTTCCTCGTGCTCCCCTTCCAAAAAAGTGAGCGTTGCGAATTGCAACTGTACGGGCCGATCACTCTTCCCGTTCCAAGTCACCGTCTCGATCAAGCGATCTATCACCGCCCAAAGTGCAGTAACCGATCCGCGAGCATTTTCGACATAAAGGACACGCCCTTCGTTCAAAGATCGCAGCGATGCGTCCCCTAATTCCAAACGCGATTCAAACCGATCGCCTCCCAATATCAAACCCTGAAAATCAGTCCTCCGCGGGGATAACGTCTGCACACTCTCCAGTTGGTTGATGACACCAAAACTTTGCTGGATTTGGGTGGACCAATCCGCTCGGCTGGGGGGGAATAGAACCGAATTCAGACAGAGCAGGGTAGGGAGCGCGCAGAGCACCACAAAGCCGAATCGGCAAAGGTGTCGTCGAGCGTTATCGCTGATTACCACTTCCATGTGATTTCTGAATCAATTCCCGCTTAGGGAAATAAACGTGCGGTCTAAGTCGAACAATTAAATGCAAAGTCCTGCTTATCGGTTCCTCGCCATTTCCTGAAATGTCTTCCAGCGTTGAATCATTTCCGTCACGCTGTCACCCCCAAATTTATCAATCATCGCCGTCGCAATCTCGAGAGCTACGACCGCCTCTAAAATCACACTGGCCGCCGGTACCGCGCAGATGTCACTGCGTTCATAACTTGCGCGACTGGGTTGCTTAGTTTCCATCTCAATCGAATCCAACGGCTTTTGCAAAGTACTGATGGGCTTCATGGCAGCACGCAGGACCAATGGCTGGCCGTTGGTCATGCCGGCCTCAAGACCGCCTGCATTGTTGGTGGGGCGGGCATATCCCAGCGTATGGCTTTCTTTCTCACTCTCATCAAAATTAATCGCATCGTGAACTTTTGATCCTGGCAAGGCAGCCGCACGAAACCCCAATCCAATTTCCACACCCTTGATCGCTTGCACACTCATGGCGGCAGCGGCCAAGCGTGTGTCCAATTTTCGATCCCATTGAGCATGCGTACCCAAACCAAAAGGTAACCCTTCGACACGCACCTCAACGACACCACCCAACGTATCGCCGTCAGATTTTGCCTTGTCAATCAAAGCCTTAATCTCAGCGTCTTTTTCGGGTGCCAATGAATAAATTTCACTGTGATTTCGCGCTTTCAGCAAACTTTCCAGCGGCTGGGTCGGCGTGGGGATATCGATTCCCCCAAGTTGCACCACATAGCCAAAGCAACGAATCCCAAATTGATCAAGTAATTGTTGCGACAGGCCACCTGCGGCCACGCGGGAAGCGGTGTCCCGTGCGCTCGCGCGTTCCAATATTCCCCGGATGGAACAGAGGTACTTTATCGAGCCACTTAAATCGCCATGACCGGGTCGGGGGCGCGGCAATTCTTTCAATCGCTCCAGTTTGTAATCTTGATTAATGACTTGCAGTGTAATCGGACCTCCCAACGTCACTGATTGCCAAACTCCCGTCAGTATTTCGACAGAATCCGTCTCCAATTTCTGTCGACCGCCGCGGCCATATCCGCCCTGGCGACGGCGCAATTCTAAATCGATGGCCGCGAGGTCTACTTTGAGGCCGGCGGGAAATCCGTCCAACATGGCAAGCATGGTCTTGCCGTGTGATTCACCTGCGGTCCAATATCGTAATGGCATAGGAATTTTGGCTGTGATCGTTTAGGAATTAAAAGGTCGGTCGTCCTGACGAAACGAATCCGGGCAAGCTGCTTGCTCGGCCACCCCAGCGGACCAAAGCAAACCATCAGGAGCTCGACCCGCGAGTGCAAAAAGACTCGCGAGTCTACGAGCAGGGCGGTTTTGCCGAAAGTGCGATTGGCTTGGCCGCTGTGCTTGCCCTTCCTGCTAGCAAGTATCAAACTGCTCTCCATTGCTGACCGCAAATACCCCCTCAGAGCCACTCGACCCATGCAATTTTTGCAAAAATATTGGTTCCTCATCGGACTGGCCTCGGCCATCCTCCTCGGACATTTCTTTGCCAAACCCTTGCAGCCGATAAGCCACCAAATATGGCTGCGTAACGCGATCGTCATGAGTGTCATGTTTTTGATGGCGTTACCACTACCTCTCGCGACGATTATGGAAACCGTCAAAAACCCCTGGGCTTCCTTGCTGGCAACGACTGTCAACTTTGGTTTGTTCCCTTTGGTTGCTTGGTTACTGGCACCGACGGTCGATCCAATGGTGAGATCTGGATTCTTGGTGGTCGCGGCCACTCCCTGCACGTTAGCATCGGCTGCCGTGTGGACGCGGCGAGCCAACGGGAATGACGTCACTGCATTGATGACCACCGTTATTACGAATACGTTAAGTTTTGTGCTAACGCCTTTGATTGTTTATCTGTTGATTCGCGAATCAGCCGACATCCCATTCAGCGACATGGTGCTCAAACTCGGACTCCTTGTGTTGTTACCGATGCTCGTTGCTCAGCTTCTTTCTGCTCGTAAAACCGTTGGTAAATGGGCAGCCCGGCGGAAGAGTTCGTTAAGCACGATCGCGCAGGTAGGCATCCTCATGATCGTGCTTTTGGGGACTTCGCAAACGATGCTGAAATTGCCGACCGATCAAATGCCTGAAATATTGGGTATCTTAGGATTGGTTGGCATCTGCTGCATCTTGCATCTGTGCATCTTGGTATCGGGGCTAATCCTTGCACGCGGCTTTCGATGTTCGCGAGGCAACCAAATCGCTGTCGCCATCTCTGGCTCACAGAAGACACTGATGATTGGCATCCTCGTTTGCATCCAATTGAATGTGAGTCTTTTGCCGATGGTGATCTATCATGCTGCCCAATTGACCATCGACACTTTTGTGGCCGATCGTTTCCGAGCTCGCAGTTCTGACGACTTGGCCGGTGACAATTCTCCTCCGCCACCGGGTGAAGCTTCTTCCTCCGCCCGCTAAAAAGCTCGAAAAATCGCTCCGGTTGCCCCTTTTTGCCATGAACCCTATAGTAAATGCGTCAATCAATCGTGGAAATAATCAATGGATCGCAGCAACTCAACACGGACGTTTCGCTGGCACCGTGTCTGCCCGTTTTTGTTGGGCGATACCTAGCTTAGCCAGCCTTTTTGCGCGAATGTCGAATCAAGATATCGCCTTCTTGCTTACCGCGAGCCCCCATTGCTTGCTCGCAAATCATTAACGATTACTGTCCGGTAAAAAGAGAAAATTTCATGCGTGAAATGCTGGAAGAAAAACTCGGTCGCTTCGAAACTTTGGAAAGCCAAATGGCGGATCCAGCAGTGCAGGGTGATTCCCGCAAAATGGCCGAGGTGGCTCGGGAACACGGGTCGCTTGCCAAACTAGTCATCAAGTACCGACGTTTCAAAAGCGTATGCAACGAACTTGATGAAGTTCGGGCGATGGCCGAGAGCACTGACCCGGAAGAACGAGAATTAGCCGAAAGTGAAATTCCGGGCCTCATAGAAACTCGGGAGAGCATTTGGGACGAGCTGCTGGAATCCACGATCGGCGGTGAAGATGCCAGCCGCACAAAGTGCGTCATGGAGATCCGCGCCGGAACCGGTGGCGATGAAGCCGCTTTGTTCGCTCGCAACCTATACGAAATGTACAAAAGGTACTGCGAGATCCGAAAGTGGAAATATGAGGTTATGGATTCCAGTCCCACGGAATTGGGAGGATTCAAGGAAGTCACCGTCGCCATTTCAGGTGAAGGTTGCTACCGCGATCTGCAATACGAAAGTGGGGGACATCGCGTCCAACGTGTTCCGGAAACGGAAACGAAAGGACGCATCCACACCTCGGCGGCAACGATCGCAGTGCTCCCAGAAGTCGAGGACGTCGAAGTTGACCTGCCGGTCGAATCCTACGAAGTCGAGCGGTACGCGGCGAGTAGTGGACCGGGCGGCCAACACGTCAATAAAACCGCGTCAGCGGTGCGGATCACGCACCATGATTCCGGGATTGTCGTCAAATGCTTTGAAGAACGAAGC
>JAAEPL010000151.1 GCA_024232675.1 Planctomycetaceae bacterium | reverse complement strand
GTTTCTTCTGCTTTGCCGGAGAAGAAAATCTTCTTGAATGTTAAGCCTACACCCATCAAGGCTTCTCCGACAATTAAGCCGGCGGCAAGGGGAATGCCCACCTCCTCCGAGAATCGCTGGCCCTTAAGGCGATCAACGAGAATCCTCAACATGCAACCGATGGTGTAGGTTAGAACGATGTCAAAGGGCATGTAAAAACCTAAGGCGACCATCACTCCAATTCCGCCCAGCCCACTGACAGCCAGCAGCAAACCCAGCCCCGCTCCAGCGGCGTATCGATAGGTTGGCACATTTCCGTCCACCAAAGCCTCCATCACACTGGCTAACGCAGAGGCTTGGGCGGCCGGCATCTCTTTGCTACCGATTCCGTAAGTGACTTCCCCGGAGGCCGTCAATTTGGGGACGGCATCCAGTTTGCCATCTAGGACCTCGGGAGGCGTGGCTCCCCTTTCCAAAACAAACATGAGTCCGATGACGATGATGGGACCCAACCATGCTCCCACGAATTGTGCAATCTGTTGGCGACGGGGAATCGCTCCCACGAGGTAACCCGATTTTAAGTCCAGCATCATGTCGCTGGCCTGAGAGATGGCCAAACAAATGGCCGCCCCGACCAACATGGAAGCCAGAATAGTATCGGGCCGGCTCATGCCCGCGTTGGCGATCACCACCAAAATCGTAACGGCAATTAAGGTCATGCCCGATAGTGGCGACCAGTTTGTGCGGCCGATACACTCGGCCACGATGACGCCGGCAATCCAAATCCACAAGGTCCCCAGCAAAGCCATTGCCACTGATTTTCCGATCGTCATGCCCGGAGCCGATTGATACGCCAGAAAGACCAGTAACAGCGAACCAAGGACAACCGCGGCTCCCAACATTTTGACCGGCATTTCATCCTTGTGCGCGTCGGAGCCCGAACCGTCAGCTCCCGCGTTTCTCATCGCTCCAATTGCACTGCGTATTAACGGGAACGCAACAATGATGCCACCAATGGCAGCTCCAATTAACATGCCGATACCGGTGGGGCGGTAGATGGCCCCTCGCATACTGCCCGGGATTTCTACCAACGCTTGTACGTCTTGGCCACCGAAAATGGAGAGCAAGGGAGACAGTAGCCAATAACAAATGAAACCGCCCGCGCCGAACCAGAACCCCCCTTTGCCGGACAGAAACCCGACGCCGATGGTCATTAATGAAACGAAAAAGATAATGTTGTATCGCGAGGGTAAGTCAAGCCACTCGCCGACCGGCCACTCAGCGTGGCTGACTTTTCCAAATTGTGTCGTTATCAACAGGAACAACGCCGACACGGCGGCCGCTCCAAACAGCAGCATCGATTTGCGAATTCCGGCTCCTGGCGACTTCAAAATCGTCGCCACTGCAATACCACCCGGGTAGGGCAGACGTTGAAAATCAATCATTTGTTTTCGCAACGGAATCACAAACGCTAACCCGATAAAGGCACCGGCGATACACGCAAAAATCATCAATGGAACATTGAAATCAGCGACGGATTCTAAGCCCGGTTTTTTACTGAGAATAAAGAGCGCTGGTACTGAGAACATGATGCCTGAGGAGGCTCCGTTCACCGCGGAGGCGACGGTTTGATTGATGTTGTTCTCTAAAATACTGGTACGCCGCAACAAGCCGCGGAGAATACCCCAGCCAAGGATGGCTGCCAGTTCGGACCCCTCAATGGAGAATCCGAGTTTCAGCGCCGCGTAACTGATGGATACCGCAATCAGGGCACCTAACCCCCAGCCAATCAAAATGGCGGTCCATGTGAATTCTGGGTAAGGTCCCAAGCGTACCGGGATGTCGTCAATGAATTCGGTTCTGGCCATGGCGGTTTTTGTCTCGAAAGGACTATTCTTGAGAGACCACAACGTAAATCATCCCCAGCCAATCGGCAAGTAAGTGGGATAGCCTAAACTGCGACTAGAGCGCGCAAAAAAAACGCCGTCCCACAAAGGTGACGGCGTTTTACAGCTTTTTTTGGCGTTTGAAACGGTTGACTAGTTGCAACCGCCGGTACCACAGCCAGTGCCGCAGCCGTTGCCGCAATTTCCGCGGCGAGAGAACATTCCGCCACTGTTGCAGCAGGAACTACGGCGGGAGAATAATCCACCACGGTTACCGCAGCTACTACGACGCGAGCAGCAACCACGACGGGTGCGGCAACGACGAGGAGCTTGCTCGCAACAAGTGGGTTGTGGGCAACACGTTTGAGGTGCTGGTTGGCAGCATGCTTGTGGTGCAGCATTGCAGCAGTTGTTGGCTCGTCGATTGAATAATCGGGGACGAGCTGTTGCACAGCCATTGCCACATCCGTTGGACATGGTGGAGCAGCCGGTGTCACAACCACCGCCGCAGCCTTGAGCTTCAACGATCGATGGGGCGGCACACATCAGTGCGACGGCAAATACTACAGCGACAAAATTCTTCATCAGGAAATCTCCCTCGGGTCTAGAGTTGGTAAAACAGGCAAACGCCGTATTTTGGGAAAGTACCTAGCAGGTCACGCTGGGTCAATGACCTACACGGTAAAAAGTCGATAAACGTGGGTAAATTGGTTTATAAGCGAGTTTTTATACCGGTCGTAAGCTTGTTTCTAATCCAGTTCTTGAATCGGAGCAGAAAATACCCGCCCAAGGAGACTTTTCTGCCATGCAGGAAAGCGGTCCCTAATTGTCCTGCTTGGAGGCTTTTCGAGGCCGCAGGCCCAAGTTCACTCTTCCCTACAAACTGGGGGTAAACCAGACGATATGCGTCTGTACCTGGCTCTTCTGAAGTGTTTTCAGCTTGCCTGACCGCCAATTCGCCGCCGGCATAGGCGGTCATGGAGGGATCAATAGGAACATCGCTGGCCTGAGGATCGATGGAATCAAGTTGCGAACTAACGATCTCGACTCCGCTAAAAATAAAGCGGACGGGAGTTTTGCATTTGATTTGGACCGTCTTAAACTGTTCCTCATCGATGGACATAAGAATCTTTTTCTTGCGGGGGTCTGCAAAATGCATCAGCATTTCGCCCTGTTTCACGTAGCTGCCCTTCATGTTGGCCAAGCCTCGGCGGTAGACGACTCCATCAAAGGGGGCGAGGACTTCCAATTGCGAGACTTTGTTTTGCATCTCTACGATTTGCTGGTTAAGTGAGTCAATATTCGCCAATTCGGCTTGTTCCAGTGAGATTTGGTTTTGCCGGCGGTGGATACGTGCTTGAATCCGTGCAGACTCACGGGCCTGCTTTAAGGTCCGCAATTCGTGTTCAAGATTGGGATTTTCAATCCTTAACATGCGTTGGCCGGCGCGAATGGGTTGACCATTCCGTACATGAATTTCCCTCAAGAAACCTTCGGATGAGGCACGGATGATTTGTTCGTCATTGAATTGCACCATGGCAGGAGCGCGAGTTATTTCAGGCGCGTGAAGACCGAAGAAACAGACGAGGATCACGGTCACGAAGCCGGCGGTTACGCTTGCGAAACGCAGGCGGTCGATAGGTTGTTTTTGCGCAGCCTTTTTGATCTGCCGTAAATGTTGTCGCAAGGGGAGCCAAACCCAAAAGATCCCGCCGATCAGGGCGAGGACTAAACCCGCACCACCAAAAAGCGTGCTGGCCACAAGCAACAAACTGGTACAAAGCATGATCCGCCACACAAATGAGCAAAGTCCGTAAGTGGCGACCCAACGTAATTCGCGCTCTGAGCAAAGGTCGTTATCCAGAGGAAAGCCAAAGGCAAAATGCCGCATTCGATCGCCGAACCAAGCCTGCCCCTTGCCATAAAGATTGACAATTCCCAACGTGTCGGCCAGTAAGTAATACCCATCGAAGCGTAACAGAGGATTGGCATTAAATAGCAGTGTTGAAATACCTGCCATAATTACGATTTGGTACGACAAATCGGCTAACCAAAGGGATTCAGTATGGGCCCATACGATGATGGCGATAAAAGCCACGAGTAATTCGGCGTACATTCCTGCGGCGGACACCACAAGTCTTTGAGTTCGATTGGAAAACCTCCACGAAGAGGTCACGTTCACATAAGCCAGCGGTGCGAAGAGCAGCATTAAAATTCCGGCCTCCGGAACCTCGCCGCCGTATTTTTGGCAGGCCACACCATGAGCCGTTTCATGAATGAGTTTCAAACCCACCCAAATGACGAATAACCATAACCAACGATCAGAGGCTAGGATGCCGACCGAAGCGTTACAAAATCGATCGTAGTCTGTAATGATAAGCGACCACGCGTATGCCCCAAGCAAAGCCCAGATGATAAACATCCAGCTGGAAAAAAAGTGCTGTAAATAGGGCGTGATCCGTTTCAGAGATCGATCCGGATTGATGAGATTGATACGAAAACTGACGGGATTGAGAAAAGCAATGAACTTTTGATTGGCTTTTGCTTGAGCTGCCTTCCGTATTTGATCGGTGCGGTTGGCAGTCGGTGTATCCAATAAGTTCGAATTGGACAGCCATTGGCAAATCGTCTTTGCTGTGGCGGCGTCAAATCCAGGGAACCCACGATGCTGTTGCATGAGCTCAACGATTTCAGGTAACCGGCGGTTACCATCCAACAGCATGATGAATTGATATTCTCGGTGTCCTACTTGGAAAAACCGTGATCGAATTGGATCCTCGATGAACGCTACCAGCCTGCCATTGACCTCCCGCAAATCAATACTCAGTTCGTTTCGCAGTGCCAGCGCAGGCGACTGCCATGGGTCCGTTTCGAGTTGAGAGCAACCTGCTAGGGTTGGTTTGTGTGACTGGGAGTTTTTCATTGCGTCACCAGATCAATACTTTGCGGGCATTTTCCCAGACGCCGTGAAAGAGATTCCAACCGAGGGTGTGTGTCTCTCCCAATATCTTTGCGCGGCCTTTAAGGCCGGGCCGTAATCGTTTTGTTTCATTGTCTAATTGCACGTGCGCCACGAACACGCATTGCTGGTCAAGTACCTCAGCCCGCGGGTGAATTCTTTGGATTTCCCCACGAAATGTCTCAAATGGAAAGGCATTGAATTCGAAACGCACCGGCATTCCTGCTGCTACGTGCTGGATTTCGTTTTCAGGGATCAGGATTTCAACCAATATTTTTTCCAAAGGCCCGACTTCGAACAGGTTCTGCCCTGTCTCCATTGGTGCGCCTTCGGCCTTGTCTAGGTCACCACTTATGATCACACCATCGATGGGACTACGGATTTCCGTGTGTGATAATCGATTGGAGATGATGGCGACTTCGGATGCGAGGCGTTTCATTTCTGAGCTGGCAATTTGTGACTCAGCCACATTTCTGCGAGCTAATGCGGAATCTCTTTTTTTGCGTTCTCGTTCCATGTCAGCTTGCAAGCTAGACATTTCCATCCTCAGTTGACTGGCATCCATTCGCGCGAGTACTTGACCTTGAGTGACGATATCACCATTTTCGACGATCGTGTTCTCTAGTAGGCCTTCGTAAGGTGCAGCGACAAACCGTCGACGAGTCAGTTCTAGTTGACAGTCACAAGCAATCTTGTAGGTCGTCGGGATGCACAGAAGGATGATGCCAATGGCAAGCAGCATGGCAAACTTACGCACCGGATTCTTTTTGAGCGTGGCGAATGTATTGTCGAGTAGTGTTCGGGTAATGGGGCGTTGAGCACGCAATACCGTCTCTAAATGGCCCGCCACTAATTTGGAAATTCGCACGAACTGAATTTCTGTTTTTTCCTCACCGCATTGCTCGTCTTTCAATCCGATCAATAACCAGCCGAAGGTGTTTTTGTTTTGATCATGCAGAGGTAGGGCCGCGCATCCGGGTAGCTCCATCGATTGACAGAAGTTGAGCAGGTTGATGTGAGACTCCGCGGAATTCTGCGAGTGAGTCGTTTGCAGGGGAGACCAGAATGTGGGTTGGTCTTGAAGGCCCAGTATCGAAGACTCGATGGTTTGAGTGGTGGTTGCATTGCGATCAAAAAATTCTACCCCCGACATGGCAGCGATCTTAAAGCGCTCACTGCTGCCGGATTTCAAAAGTAATGCTACCAAGCCGGTGTCGATGGCAACATTTAACTCATTTACCAGCGTCACGGCCGCGTCGAGTTGGTTGTCGGTACGGTTGATGGCGGCCGACATATTAACGAAGTTTGACAGGTTGGCGATTTGCGTTTGAGTAAGTCTTGCAAACTGCTGCATTTGCCATTTTGAAATGGTGTCGACAACCTTGGAAAATGACCATTCGAATGGCATGTCCCGAGGCTGCGAGGATGGGTATAGCGCGACGAGAATATCGGATATCGAATCATTGGTTTCAATCGGAGCTCCGATCAGCACATACCCCGGCAAACCTTGTGGTTCGACCGATTGAATGTGTCCCTCACTCCCCACGCATTGAGCGACGGTTTGGATCACATCGAGCAGCGTACCGCCAAATGTATCGTCATCCCCCAACAAATTAATCGGATGAGACCATTCCTCGTCGGCCTCACGTTTAATAATCCACAGTGCCAGACAACCGGTTGAGTTCAGTACCTGTCCTAGCTTACGGAGCAATTCAGATTTATTCTTGGCACCACCCGAAGCATTAAAAACCTCACGGCTCCAATTCACGATGGGACGCGAGAGATCAACTGAGCAGGCATCGCCAGAGTCGGTCTGCCGTGGGAAAACTGGCACCGGAATGACGATGTCAGGATCGGATTGATTAGGTGTTTGTGGCACGGTAGTTTTTGGGAGGTTCCTAAAACGTGATGTCCAGGTAACATTGTTCGCCGCTACGCATGTCACCCGCTTGGTTATCGAGAAGTATTTTAACTTCTACTGTCCCGCTTTCGGCATCGGTTTGCACACCCACGGCATGCAGAGTGCCTTGGGTTTCGGTGCCGTCGTGGAAAGCTACGATCAAGGGCTGATCTTGGTGCAGAGATTTAACCTGATGGCTGGGGATGTTGAAAATGGCCAGGAGTTGGTCGACCTGCACCAAGCGAACCAGTTCCGGTTTCAGCGGTGAAAGGAATTCCCCCTGTCGCCGATGAACCTTGGACACCACGCCAGCAAAAGGGGCTCGGATTAAACGACGTTCCAGCATTAATTCCGCTTTGCGGAGATTGATTTCGTGCCCGATGGTATTTTCTTGCGCTGCCATGTAGTTGGCTTGGGCAATTGACTCTTCTAATTCGGCTCGAATTAACTCGCTGTCAGTTGCGTGACCTGTGCTAATCAGTTCGCGAATTCTTTCGGTGATGAGTTGCCGTTTTTCGTAGGTTTTCTTGGCGGATTCCAATGCACTGGTGGAATGAGAGAGATGGCTTGCCTGCTCCACTTGTAATTTCTGCACACCATCGTCCAAACGAGCGATGATTTGCCCAACCTTCACCTCCGTACCCGCATTCACGTTCAAAGTAGAGATCGAGCCGGTTTCATCGCTTGCCAAATCAATTTCTCGATACGGCTGAGTGAAACCATTAATTTGTGCCATGGCGTGGTTGAGGTTTGCGAAAGAGATAATCACAAACAGCGTACAGGCAATTCGAATGCTCATAGGATCTACCAAGCAAAAGATTAAAAATCGATTCCGTTGCAGAGGCTGATGGTCTCGGACCAAAACCCCGTTAAAAGTTAGCTTACGACTGTTAAAAAGAGGGTTGCTTAGAGAGGGGATACTAAAACAGGGTCACTGATTAGTAGCCTGCAACGATGGTGTCAGGAATAACGAAGAAATCGTCTGCGCGGACGGCACCGGTATTAACGTGAATACTCAGCGATACGTTATCTTTGCGCTGGCACCGGAAGATTCCCAGAGGGCGGTAGATTTTGCGAATGGGGATCTGGAGTGGGAATCACCTCGCCAGACTGCCAAGGGGTGGAGTAGCCAATAGACGATACTTCTTGGTGATTTAATAGCTCGCCTGTAGCACGTTTAAGCTCCACCTCAGAACGCTTGAATTCCAATAACGACTGCGAATAGGTAAGCTCCGCGTTGGATAATCGCTGCTGAGCATCCAGTAATTGGTCTAATAAGGTTGTGGGGTTTTGACCGTCCGAGAAGTCGCCCTCGACTAAGGCAAACGAATTCCAGCGTGCCTCGTTTTGCAGCAGGTCGGTGCGGGCTGCACGGATAGCTTCCGCCGCCGAAATCACCGTTTGGTAGGCTGAATCTACCTCTCTCCATGCAATTTGGGCTTCGGCCACAATGTTGTTCACCGTCTGGTCAATCTCGTGACGAACTTGGTCAAGAAAATATTGTTGACGTTTATTGGCACTACGAGCGGCACGTCGGTAATACGGAGTGTTGAATTCAAAGCCCACCCCATAGCCGGGCGTCGACCCCGTGAATTGTTCACCCCACGCGCCGAGGATATCGGAATCTCCTTGCAGGGCGGAGACATAGGTGTTGAAGATTAAATTCAATTCGGGCATCAACTCATGTTCGCTGACGCGTTTTTGAACTGCGGCGATTTTACCACGTTGAATCGCTCTTTTAATTTCTGGTCGCAATTGAATGGCTTGTTCAATAACGGCAGCTAAGTCCCGGTTGGGTTCAATCAAACTGGGCGCTTCTTCGGGAAGTAATTCAGGGGCGATGGCTTGAAAATTCTCCACGCTTCCTATCAACCGTCGGATATTCGTCTCGGCGTTCTTGATGTCGCGTCTAGCATTCGCTAATTCGGTTCGCCGTAACTGCACGGCCGAACGAGCTCGAGCAATTTGACTGGGCAAGGAATCAAGCCCGCTGCGGGCCTCCAGTTTTTGTAAAACAACTTCTCCGCGTTTTACATTGTTTTCTTTTTGCAGCAGCAACGCTCGGTGAAAATAAAGTGTCCAATAAGCCTCGACGATTTGTGTCAACTCATCTTGCAATTCACTGGCGAATTCATCCCAGGATGATGTGCTATCCAATTGGGCAATCAAGATTTGGTTCCGGTTGTAAGCGGCCCCGCGCCCCTTCATCAGCGGCTGGGCGAAATTCAAAGAAAGCGTCGCCGTGCCCTGATCTTGGGGTTGGAAAAAACTGCTGTTGCTGTTTTGGAAACCAAATTGTTGGCGAGCCTCAATAGAGCCACCATTCTGCATCTTTCGACGAACACCCATGTCGCCAGACCACAAATGATCCTTTAAGAAGCTGGAGGAATTACCCGTCGTCAACGTATTGCCCACGGGATCGTAGCGATCATCGAATTGTGACAAGACAAATATTTCAGGATCGAATTTACCACAAGCTTCACCGACAGCTGTTTGGCGGATCAATGGACTTTTGCTGATTGCCAAAATCAAGGGTGAATTGTGCAAGGCATGATGTAAAAGGGCATTCGGATTGATCAGTTCGATGTCCCTTTGATCAATAGGCTCGATAACTTTTGCGTGCCACCACATCGAATTAGGGTCAGGATCCTCCGGTGTTTCGGTGACGAGTTTGATGTTTAGAACTCGCGGTTTTCCTGCTCTGCTTGGAATGAGCTTTGATTCAGTCTGTTGTGGTATTTCGAGCGAGGGCTTAAAAGACTGTTCTGTTTCGCTAATGCTGACGGGGGGCGCCTCTAAAACGTTATCCAATGGTGGCAGTGGTTGAATCGTTTTAGTTGGCGTCTTGAGTGTGCTCTCAGGCGTGTTCTCAGGCGAGATGACCGGTTCTGTTTCTCTGACTATGTTCATGCCCTTGGGAACCTGTTTTTGTGGTGGTTCAGGCACAGGAACATCCCATTCCGACGCAATCTCCGGCAGCGACCTGATGGTCTGCTTAGGTTGCTTGGTCGCGGGGGTGGTTTGACGCTCTTCGGTTTGCTTTGATGGAAGTGACACTTCCTCCTGAGGCATGGCTGGGAGGACAGGAGTCTCTTCGATGCTGGGTAATGAGCGGATACTTCGTGAGGCAGTTCTCACAGTCGGCGGGGCTGACGCTTGGCGCGTGCGAGCCAAACTTGGGGCTGTCTGATTCGTACCAGCGGCTTGGCTCGTCTCCGCTTCAAACGGTACTTGCTCCGGTGGTCGCGGTTTTACCGGAGCGTTGTTTGTGGTGCTTTCCTGCTGCGGCTTGGGCTCAGCGGAAGCGGCTGTCTGGGAAACGCCCGGCTTTCGAAGAATCGGTGCGGCCTGAGGGCTGTCCGCCGCCGGTGTGCGAAGTTGGTTGGTAACCGGTTCCGCTGGGGGCAGAGATTTTTGTTGAGCAGTTGCTGGTGAGGGGAAAGCGCACAGAATCGCTGCTGCCAACCAAGTAAGTCGAATTCCCTTACGCAGAAACATCAACATCGTGACTTTGTTTTTCCACCGACCGAAAAATGAACCGGATTATCCACCTATTCCTTTTTTTCGATCCGTAGGGCCTCGATCGATTATCCGGATTACAGGATCCCCCTGTTTTCGAGAAAACACGGCAGGCGCATTCGAAATATCCGGTACAGATTAACACGACAGCTTTTGATGCTATCGCTGAAAGGCCCGAGAAATGAGGGCTTGATCGCTTATTGGGAGGTTTGAAATTCCGCAAATATGGGGCACGGCAAGGCTTGATGTAGTGCTCGCGCCCATTCGTTAAGCAAGAGAGAAGTAAGCGGCTTCTTTCGTAACGACTAAAGGGACTATCGGAAGAATTAGACAATTTCGCACTCAATCCGCCCTCAAATCGATGCTTCCACGTTATTAATGATCAACGCTTGTTTAATCGCATCCTATTGTTCAGGTGTGGCGGACTAAAAGACGCGTTTTGTGTTTTTTTAAGTTGTTTACAGAGGCGGGTTTTCGTCAGTTGACGACCACGCCAGACCACGCCACTACAACTAGCCAGTAACCTCCCTCCCAAAATTTAATGTTTCGCAACCTGATATCAACTCGATTTCGCGTCACGATGGGCATCGTCTTTATTGTGATGTCGTTAATTATGACGGCGTTGGTTTTCATTCCGGATGCGAATCATGCTTCCATGCGAGGACAGAAAAGTTTTTCTGGTGCTGTCGCAGTATTAGCATCCCGACTGGTTAATGAAGATCGAAAAACGGAATTGCAACGTCTATCAAGTCAGCTCGTGGTGGATACGAAAGATCTCCGCTCCCTGGGTTTTCGTGATAATTCAGGGGACGTGATGGTGGCAACCTCGGGACATGTCTCGGGTTGGAGTACCGATAGTAGTTACAAAACGAGCGGGCAGATTCGCATACCCGTCATGTTTGAAGGCAAGCGAGTAGGTTCGGCAGAGTTGAAATTTCAACCGCTTTTCCAGCAAGGCATTTTACATTGGTTTAAACAGCCTTGGGTTTTATTTGCGGGATTTGTCGGGTCTAGTGTTTTCATTGCCATCGCTTTTTACTTGTCCGTCATGATGCGGCAATTGGACCGCAAGAGTTCTATGCCAAAGCGGGTTCGTGACGCCTTGGACAATTTGACGGGTGGTCTGCTGCTGGTAAATCATTTAGGTCGCATCGTTCTCGCCAATCGATCATTTTTGCAAATTGTGGATATGCCTATCGCCAAGGTTTTGGGCACACGGCCTTCCGAATTGAATTGGTACGACGAGGATAATAGGCTGTGCACCGATTACCCCTGGGAAACAACTTTTGAGACCGGCCAGACGGTTGTTAATAAGATATTGAGGTTGGAGTTAGACGGGTGTGAGCCCGCTGCCTTTAAAGTTAACTGCAAAGCAATCGGTAGCTGTGAACAACCTGAAGGTGTGATGGTCTGTTTTGAAAACGTAACGCAGTTGGACAAGGCTAAAATAGAAGTTCAAAAATCTCGTGACGCTGCCGACGCGGCCAATCGTGCCAAGAGTGAGTTTTTGGCGAACATGAGTCACGAAATCCGCACACCGATGAACGCTATCCTCGGTTTTACAGATCTGCTTCAACGTGGCCTCGCGAACTCCGAGGAGGAACAGAACGAATACCTTTCTCGGATCCAATCCAGTGGCCGCCATCTTCTCGAATTAATTAATGACATTCTTGATTTGTCAAAAATTGAAGCCGGCAAGATGGAGATGCAAAATAGCGAATGCGATACATTCAGGCTGTTTAATGATGTTATTGACGATTTGCAGGTAAGAGCCCGTCAAAAAAATATTAGCCTGACCTTTGAAAGCCGGGAAGCATTACCAGAAACCTTGTATACGGATCCGGTTCGCTTACGACAGGTACTTACCAACTTAATTGGAAACGCCATTCGCTTTACCAGCTCGGGGGGAGTGAAGCTCAACGTTAGGTTGGGGAAACAGGGGCAAGACGGACAAGAAAACAATCGATTGATCGTCGATGTCATCGATACAGGCATCGGTATGACCGATAACCAAATGCAGCAAATCTTTAATCCTTTCACCCAGGCTGATAACACGGTGACGCGAAGGTTTGGAGGGACGGGTTTGGGCCTTTCCATCTGTCAACGCATTGTCGAGGCGCTCGGCAGCGATATCAGGGTGCAAAGTTCCGTTGAACACGGGAGTGTGTTCTCGTTCGATATTGGTGTCGGTAACCTTAAAGACGTAAAGATGATCGGGCAGGATGAATTTTCAAGGATGGAGCGACCTAAATCTAAACCAGCTTTCACAGACTACAAGTTGCCGCCCTGCAAGATTCTTGTGGTCGATGATGGAGAAGCGAATCGTCAGCTTATTCGTCTGTTTTTGATGCGCGCTGGATGTGAGATTTTGGAGGCCGAGAATGGTCAGGAGGCGATCGATACCGTTTTGGCTCAGCGAGTCGATATGGTGTTGATGGATATGCAAATGCCTATTCTGGACGGTTATCAAGCGACCAGCAAACTAAGGCATCTGGGGTTCAAAAAACCGATTCTGGCTTTAACGGCCAATGCGATGCAGGGCGATAAACAGAAATGCCTGGAGGTTGGGTGTTCCGCATTCCTTTCCAAGCCAATCGATATGGATAAGCTTTTCGAAATCGTGGCAAAAGCTCTGGATGCGAACAATTTTGAAACGATTCTCGAAAAGCAAACGGAGAATGCAGACGATTCTGATTTGCTGAAACCGCAATCCATCATTAGAAATAAAACGTTCGGTTTCCAAGAGGTGTTGAAAGTGGGCATGGGCGCTATGTCGATGTCCCATGAGTCAGAAGATTGCGATGGCTTGCGAGAAATTTGTGACGAGCTGTACGAGGCGGCGGTGATTTTCGGTCGCGAAAAAACGGCTAATGAGTTGCTTTTGTTGATCGAAAGTCTGAAACAAAAAGATGTTTCTGTCATCGATGAACAATTGGTCCGCATTCAAAATACCGCGTTTGATGAGTCAGCCCGTCTATGGCAAACTCTCAAGGGTGAAGAGGCTGAGTGCAACGCCAAAGATCAGCCGCTACCTAATCAGGAACGCATTCAATCGGAGCTTCCTATGGACGAGCCGGAGATTCGGAAAATCGTCTCTGATTTTGTCGACACCCTAAAAAATAAAATCGTTCGAATGCACTGCAGCTTTGCCAACAACCAATACGCTGAATTGGCAGAGTTAGCGCACTGGCTGAAAGGAGCTGCCGGTACCGTTGGGTTCCCCCAATTTTTCGCACCTTCTTGCACGCTTGAATCAGCTGCCAAAAATCGTCAGTCTGGCGTAATCCGAGAAAGTATTACTGAAATCGATCGACTGCATAAATTGATCGATATCCCCCGCGTTCCTGTCCTGCCGGGGTGTTAATAAATGTCGATTCAAAATTCTTTTGTTAGCCCAAATTACACGGCTGAGTGTGTCGCCGTTGCGGCTCCCCAACTTCGGTCGATTAAGTTGGACGAGTAGTCCTATCGAAGGCCGTATCACAGCTGTCGCCGATGTCTACGATGCTCTTTCTAGCCAACGGCCGTGCAAGCTAGCTTTTTCCATCGAGAAATCCTTGGCGATAATGGAAGAGGAAGTGGGGCGTCGCTTCGATCCCTTCGTGGTGGAAGCTTTTCTGCGTAGAATCTGCGATACCGAGAAAGCACGGATTCAGTTCTCCGATTAAGACGCTGCCGACCTGTTCGTCCGTCGGCCAGGTACGCCTTGTTCGAATCATGATCGATGAGGCTACTGCGACAGGCTCTTTGGGATTTTGAAATCATTCAAGCGCTGGGTCGGCGGTAAATCTTTGTTGATTTCTTCTTCCGTGTCGAAACTCTCAATCTCAGGTTTCGCCTGCATTTTTGGCGGCACGATAAAGGGAATGACCTTGCTGATCGGCTCAGCCAATTGCAAGGGATCCTTTTGAAAACCCCACCACAGGATTAACTGGGCCAGTGGAAGTGCGAGGAGCCCGCCGAAAATTATTTTGATCACTTCTGTGGAGGTTGTTGGTTCGTAGCTCTTTCGCGTCTTCGAGCGGCGACGTTTCGTTTTGCCAAAAACCTGTTTTTCGCTGAGTTCCCGCTTCTTAACCGTCGGTCGCTTGCCACTAGAGCGTGTCGCTGTTTTCAACGGCTGAGGTATGACGTAATCTCCCTCGTCAAAGGCGCGAGTGGCGCCACGATTATCTTCGGAAACGAGTTCCGGATTCGACTTCTTCGACATGGATCTTTCTACGTGGGAAACCGCTGAGGAATCCGCGGCGGCGAGGATTGCCTCCGGCGTAAGTTCATTTTCGCAATCCGGGCAAGCCACGGAACCATTCGCTGCAACCCCGTCCGGCACTTGGAACGGTTGCTTGCAGCTAGGGCAAAGAACTGGATCTTGAGAATTCTGTTGGTCAGTGGGAGGGTTCATGGTTCATCTATTGAAAGAGTTGGACGTCTCTTCAATTATAACAACGGATCCCTGTTTCCGCCCACGGAATTTGGGGCGTTCATTTTAAGACTCAATTGGAGAATAGACGGCTTGGGTTTTATGGGTTAGATGTTTAATTAACGGGGAATGGTCAATCACGCTCCCGGTTATCTTTTTCATCAGTTTATCCGAGCGAAGTTGGTTTCCCCGTTGGTAAACGTTGTTTTGTAACCATTTCAGTAAGTCAGAATATCTACCCTTTTCAAAATTTCCTTCCTGGCAGCCGAGTTCCGAATTTGCCGTTTGGAAAAGCATACTGGCGAAGATATTGCCTAAGGCATAGGTGGGGAAATAACCCACTAATCCGGCGCTCCAGTGAATGTCCTGCAGCACTCCATCGCGGTCATTTGGGGGCGTAATGTCGAGATAGTCACTGTACTTTTTATTCCATGCTGCCGGTAAATCGGCGACGGATAGTTCATCTTGAAGCAAGGCCTGCTCCAGTTCGAAGCGAATAATGATATGTAGGTTATAAGTGATCTCATCGGCCTCGACGCGAATTAAAGAAGGGCGAATGCGATTCACTGACCAGTACATATCAACATCGCTCATTCCCTCGAAGCAGCCGGGGAAGTGTTGTTTTGCGATGGGTAAAAAGTAAGTCCAAAACCCTTTACTGCGACCGACTAAATTTTCCCAGAGTCTGGATTGCGATTCATGTATTCCAAGACTGCAGTAGCGCCCTGGTGGCAAACCATACATTTCGGCCCGCAAACCTTGTTCGTACATGCCGTGCCCAGCCTCATGTAGGCAACCGAAAAATGCAGAGCTGAAATTTTGTTCATCGTATCTGGTTGTGATACGACAATCATCGGGCCCTATCTCGGTACAAAATGGATGTGCGGCCGTATCCAGGCGTCCGCGTTCGTAATCAAAGCCAATTAGGGAAGTGGCGATCTTGGCGAAGGCTTTTTGTTGGCTGGCTGGAAATCTCGGAGACTCCAACGCTGTGGCATTTCCACGAGGCTGATTTTCTTTGGCGACTGCAATTAAGGGCACCAGTCCATCACGTAATTGCTCCAAGGCTTGACGCACGTCAGCTGTTTTGGCACCCGGTTCGTAATCGTCTAACAGGCTATCGTAAAGGCAGTCGGAGATCGAAGTGGCCTGTGCTTCTTCACGTTTCAAGTGGAAAATTTCTTTTAGGGTCGGGGCAAACGAGGCGTAATCGTTTTCCTTTCTCGCTTTAATCCAGACTTGTTGACCGCGCGAGTGCAGCATTGCTTGATGCTGTACTAGGTCCAAAGGGATTTTTCGCTTTTTTTCGTACTGATGGAATAGTTCTCGGATGGTCGAGCCGGCGTCCGAACTGGGATCGGTAGCTAGTTCGCTGGTTTGCAGCAATTGCAGCCACTCGCCAATTCGCGGATCCGTTTCTCGCTGATGAATTTCGCCTGCCAACCATTTGGCTTGTTCACTGCGATAGTTCGCCCCTGTCTGAGGCATCATGGTTTGTTGGTCCCATTCCAGTAACGCATTGATCGAACCAAGCATTTTGGTTTTGCGCACATGGCGGGTCAGTTGCTCGTAGGTATCGTTAGCGTCCATGACAGTTCCGTAGAGAGTGAGAAATTCCGGCAAACATTAATTTCAATGCGGCGGAGAAAAAGAGAAAGGGGGGCAAGCGTGACTTTTCCCGTTTGCTTTCGCGGGATCACCAATCGATAGGTGACTCAGATCATGATTTCACGGACTGGCTTCGCTGGCTCGACACCGATCAGCCGTTGATCCAATCCCTGGTTTTGATACATGAACTTTTCTGCATCGATTCCCAGTTGGTGAAGAATGGTGGCATTCAACTCATGGATGTGGACCGGGTTTTCGGTGACGTTGTAGCCAAATTCATCTGTGTCACCGTAAACAATTCCGGGTTTGATACCGGCTCCCGCCATCCACATTGTGAAACAACGTGGGTGGTGATCGCGTCCATAGGTCTGCTTGGTCAATTTGCCTTGGCAATAGATTGTCCTGCCAAACTCACCGCCCCATATTACGAGCGTATCCTCGAGCATTCCACGCTGCTTCAGATCTTTGATCAAGGCAGCCGCAGGTTGGTCGAGGTCGCGACAATTGTTGGGCAAATCAACTGGCAGGTTACCGTGTTGATCCCAGCCGCGGTGAAAAATTTGCGTGAAGCGCACGCCGCGTTCTGCCAAACGACGAGCTTGCAGGCAGTTGTACGCCAAGGTCCCTGGTTTATTGACATCGGGGCCATACATTTCGAGTGTTTTCGCCGACTCACCCGAAATATCAACGAGGTCGGGGACGCTAGTTTGCATGCGGAAGGCCATTTCGTATTGCGCGATTCGTGTTTGGATTTCGGGATCACCGAAATTTTCGAAGGTCCCTTGGTTCAGCTGGTTTAATGAATCCAGCATTTTGCGTCGCATTTTCGGGTCCACGCCTTCGGGGTTACGTAGAAACAGCACCGGATCTTTACCAGTTCGCATCAATACCCCTTGGTGTTGTGAGGGTAAAAACCCACTGCCCCATAATCGGTTGTATAACGCTTGGGCTTCTTTGCGACCCGTCCACGTGGAGTTCAGAACGACAAAGGAGGGTAAGTTTTCATTTTCACTGCCCAAGCCATAGCTCAGCCATGACCCTAGGCTTGCTTTACCGGGTAATTGATCGCCGGTGCAGATGTAGGTGATGGCGGGGTCGTGATTGATCGCTTCAGTGAACACACTTTTGACGATGGCAATGTCACCGGCAATGGTTTTGTGGTGGGGCAGTAACTCACTGATCCATGCTCCGTCATGGCCGTTGTCCACTTTCTCAAAGTTGTAAATGGAAGGGGCGACTGGAAAGCGACTTTGCCCGGAAGTCATGGTCGTTAGACGTTGGCCATTGCGAATAGTTTCCGGTAGTTCTTTGTCGAACCAGTCCGCCATCCCCGGTTTGTAATCGAACATGTCTAATTGGGACGGTGCACCCGACATGAACAAGTAGATTGCCCGTTTGGCTTTGGGAGCGAAATGTGGCAAGCCGGGTAAACCCATTTCTTGGACCGAAGCGGTATCTCCCATCAATCCGCGTGGTAGCAAACTGGTCAAAGCTGCGGCCCCTAAGCCCATCGCGCCGCGAGAAAAGAACTGGCGACGAGTTTCGAGTTGCAAGTATCGATCAATTGGATTCATGTTCGATGGATTTATGGGTTGGTCCCCGTAAATCTCCGTTAGTTTTTGGTCAGGAATTCGTCCATGTTGAGCAGCAAATTGGCAATCATGGTCCAGGCTGCAAGCTCAGCGGGCTTGTATTTATCTGTCGCAGGTTGTTCGCCAATGGCGATCAATTGTTTGGCTGCTTCCGGGTTATCTTGAAATTGTTGCGACCAAGTGGTGGCAGCTGAAACTATCGTTTTTACTTCTTCGGGTCGGGCGGGTCGTGCTAAACATCGTTGAAACATCCATTGAATGCGTTGTTCGGTGCCCCCCGCTTCGGCGTCCAGCGTGGCTTGCGCTAGATAGCGAGCAGCCTCCACAAATTGCGGGTCATTCATCAACATCAAGGCTTGCAGTGGCGTGTTGGTACGCTCTCGTCGCACGGTGCACGTCTCTCGGGAAGGGGCGTCCAAAATGTTCATTTGCGGGGCCGGCGCGGTCCGTTTCCAGAATGTGTAAAGGCTTCGTCGGTGAACTTTATCTGCTCCCGTGTCCTTCTTGAAGCGTACGGTATTCGAGCCGGAGTAACCGACTACAAACCACAATCCATCCGGTTGGGGCGGTTTGACACTCGGTCCACCTATGGAATTTACCAATAATCCGCTGACCGCCAGGGCTTGATCGCGGATCACTTCCGCGTCCAGTCGGTAGCGTTTACCGCGGGCTAATAATTGATTGGCGGGGTCCTTGGCTAACGCCTCGGCGGTGGTCGCAGAGTTTTGTCGATAGGCCGCTGACATGACCATTTGCTTTATCAAGCGTTTGACATCCCAGCCATGCTCTTGGAAATCTAATGCCAAGTAATCAAGTAAGTCCGGGTGGGTCGGGAATGTACCTTGCGCTCCAAAATCCTCCGAAGTTTCTACTAGGCCAACGCCAAAAACCTGTTGCCAAAAACGATTGACGGTAACCCTTGCGGTCAGCGGATGTTGGCCATTGAACAACCAGCGAGCGAGTGCTAGGCGATCGTTTTTTTGACTCTCGGGAATGGGAAGGAAGGCTGCTGGTACTGCGCGTTCGACTTTTTCTTTCGGTTGGTCGTAAGCGCCTCGCTCCAGCACAAACGCCTCTTTAGGTTGTTTGGTCTCACGGAAAATCAGTGTGCTTGGTAATTTTGCTTTGAGTTCGTCTCGTTGTTTGATCAGTGATTTGCTCTGTATTTCTTTCGGCTCAATAACGGTTCTAGCTTTGGCGTAGACATTGCGTATGAAATGTTTGCGTAATTGTGTGTGTTCCGCTTCCGTCCATTTTTCACGATCGGTTTTGACAATTTTCTGCAAGGGTCCAGGCAAGTGTTTGCCCTGAGTCGACACCGATTCGTCAATCCAATCGCGTAAAGAACGGTTGGCGGGAAAAGGGGGGACGTGACTCAACTTGCCGACCGCATCCCAACGTACCGTGCCGTCATACTGGGTCAGAGCGACTCCATTGACTTTGGCACCAGTCGCCAGATTTACCTCTGCAGCGGGGACTGCGATACGAACCCATTTCCCCAATTCAGGTAGCGGACCCATAAATAGTCGTGCTGGGGAATTTTTGGGGCCCCATTCAATCAAGTTTTCACCCCAAATGGCACGGTGCTCCCAATTGCCATCGTTCCATTGCAGCATGATTTCCCGGGGGGGATCATTGGGGTCTAAAAATACGTAAGCAAAGAGCTCATCTTGTTCGTTGATTTCCCAGGGCTTCTCTACGTTCTGGATGAAATATTGTTGGTTTCCGGTCGCTTTGTGAACGAAGGAAACTGCGCCCAAGTGCACCGGTTCTCCGGCCGCTGAGGTTTTCCAAGCGCCCTCGCTCGTCTTGCTCTTGGGAAGCGTATCATCGATCCAGATTTCCTCGACCGGTTGTGGATTGACTGCAGGTGGGTCATCGGGTTCGTTATATTTCCATTCCTCGACGATAGTTTTTATCACCTGCTGTACTTCGTTTTCTTGTTCGTCGAGGGACTTTAGTGTATCTAGTTCCGCCTCACTGCCGACGAGCATCGAAGGTTGGTGATCTTTGACGTTTCCATCCATGGGATCGCCATCCAAGCTATTGAAGTAGGCGAAGAGAGAATAAAATTCTTTCTGGGAAATTGGATCAAATTTATGATCGTGGCACTGAGCACAACCGAGAGTCATGCCAAGAAATACGGTGCCAAAGGTGGACGTGCGATCCACCACATTCCGCACCTTGACCTCTTCCTTAATCGAGCCACCTTCGGCGGTCGTGACGTGGGAGCGATTAAATCCGGTGGCGATCAACTGGTCGCGTGACGGTTCCTCGAGGAGATCTCCCGCAAGTTGCTCTATGGAAAACTCGTCGTAAGGTTTGTTTTGATTGAAGGCGTTAATAATCCAATCGCGATAGGGCCAATGTTCGCGGTAATTGTCCAGATGCAAGCCATGCGTGTCACCGTAACGCACGACATCCAACCAGTGTCGCGCCATGTGTTCACCATACTGCGGCGATGCGATTAACTGATCGACCAGGCGTTCATACGCGAGAGGTGACTTATCTTCAAGGAAGGCGGCTAGTTGGTCAGGCGCCGGTGGAAGGCCGGTTAGATCCAAGGCAACACGACGAGCGAGCGTGCGGCGGTCGGCTTCCTCAGATGGTTGCAGGCCATGCTTTTGCAAACGACGCATGATGAAAGAATCAATCTGATTCCTTGACCAAGACTTTTCTACCGTCGGTGCTGCGGTTGGTTGTGGCGCAACAAGTGACCAGTGATTCCCCCAAGACGCTCCTTGGTCGATCCACTTTCGAATTAGTTCGATTTGTTCCTTGCTCAGAGAACGACCCGATTCGGGTGGCGGCATGAGGGTATCGAGATCATCCGTTATTAATCGTTGAAAAAGCTCACTCGCATCACTGTCGCCAGCGATAACGGAGCCACTTTCTTCAATCGCGCTGACTTGAGAATCGAGACGCAAACCGGCCTCGCGGGTATTCGCGTCTGGTCCGTGGCATTTAAAGCAGGTGTTCGAAAGTATGGGGCGAATATCTCTGCTGAAATTGACCCGGTCATCGGAGGTTTGCGGGGCTGCCAAAAGCATCCGCGAAGCGGAGCAAAGGGCAAGCAGAAACATCGTCACGAATATCGATCTGGCAGGCATGTCAGTTTGGAGGGCAAGTGTGCAAATTATCTTTAACCTTATTTTACAACAAGATATCAAATGTCGCGCGACGGGACCTGCAAAATAAAACACCCAGTGAAAATAATGAACCCGGATACCAAAAGAATGAACGAAACCGTGTGATTCTCATTGCCAATCCATTATCAGGGCGGAGCAGGGTGGCGGATGGCTCTGCACTTGGCCCGCTTTACTTTTCCTGCGATTCTGGGCAATCAGGAGCAGGAATGCATGCCGTCTTGCCAAAACTAAGGCTCTGTAGGTCCGCACTTGGTGGCTAAACCCATCGCAATCGTAATTTTCCCAAGCTGCATGTTTTTTAAATGGTTGTGCAATTTAATAGTAGCGTTGGGGCCCATTAACAAATGCAATCCTAGCGGTGGCACCGCCTGCGATTCCGGCTGTCCCAAGTTCTTTTTTAATGCCGCTGCAGTCTTTTCGTTTTGCTCGACCCAAGTTTCAATGTGCAGCCCAGTCGACTGTATCAGCGCTTTGGCGACCTGTTCAGAAATCAGAAAACTGATGCCGGATTCCTCAGCCCAAGGCACGGGGAAAGTCGGCGTGGAGGAGCCTGCGAATACATCGTGGAACGCGAAGCGTCCCCCAGGTTTCAAGACTCGGGCAATCTCTTGGTAGAAGGTGGTCTTATCGGAGACATTCATTTGGGCATGCTCTGTCCAAACGAGATCAAAGCAGGCATTATCGAAGGGCAGTTCGGTGGCGTCCCCTACACGCCAGGAACATCGCTCGGATAAGCCCGTTAGTTGGCTTAGACGTTCAGCTGCGGCGATGTAATCGTGCGTCAGGTCCAAACCTGTCACCTGACAGGCAAACCGTTCGGCAAGAAAACGGGCTGATCCACCAAGACCGCATCCAATATCCAATATTCGACAAGCGGATGTGGGAGCAGCTAGTTTGGCTAACTCAAGCGTTGACTGCCGACCACGTGAGTGAAACTCGTCGACACTAGCGAGATCATCGACCGTCAAGGCGAACGGATTTTTACCCGCCATAACTAAGCCAGCAAAAATGCGTTCCAGCAGATTATCAGATGAGTAATGTTTTTCAATCGAGTTAGCCATGCTGCCATGTTAGCCTTCTCGATTCATCCGGACTACAGCGTTCTTTACTCAGATTGTAAATTGGGACTAAGGCTTTTTCTTTCGCGGCGCACGCTTTTTACGACGAGGCGTTTTTTTCTTGGCCGGGGTACGCAATTTTTCCTGCTCGTCCTCATCGTCATCGCCTTCGTCGTCGTCTTCGAATTTGGAAATCATGCGTTTGTATTGCTTTTCCGTCAGTCGGGTGGCTTTGACCAATCCTTCGACTTCTGGCATCGACTCCGCCAGTTTGAGTAAGGGAGCCAGCCAAGTCTGCAGAATACGGAATTGGGCTTCGATGATATTTGAAAATGCCTGAGGCACTTTATTGATAACCTCAATTTTTTGGCTGGGCAAAGGTTCTGCGGTAATCGCGGGAGCCGCTGGCGGTTGCTGCTGTTCGGCGACGCTTGTCTCCAACAGATTTTTGATACCCTGCAATGTGTTGTTGAATTGCCCAAGTTGTTCCACGGCATGTCCAACTTGTCGTAGGGTCGCGGTTTCCAATACGTTTTCTTCTCCCTCTTCTTCCATCGTCAGTTTTTGGATGCCGGTATCGAGAACCGAACGTATCTCATGCAGGCCCTCCGAGAAGGTCGTCATTTGGGCAATGATCTGTGATACCTTATCATCGCCCTCAGAAGAACCGAGTAAAAGATTTCGTTTGAATGTGCGTTTGATATCATTCCAGCGTTGTTGCTCCTCTGCTGTCATTATTCCAATGAGTTCCGCGAACTTAAGCAGGTTGGCTTGGGCGCCGGTGGTCAGAGTCTGTGCTTGATTCTCGTAATGCGACGTAATCAGCGTGTTTAATTCATCATCATTCATGATGGGGACCACACGTTCCGCCATCTTGTTCATATCCCGGTATGAACCTTGCAATTTGAACGAGGGTTCCGTGCGATACTCGTCCTGTTGGGCTGCGGAGATAATGTATTCTTGGTTGACTCGCAAAATCACGTCACGAATCCGCAAGAGTTTTTTCATGACCTCTACAAATTCGTTGATTTCTTCGACCGTAAAGTTGCCTTCCACGGATTTCACATTGGTCGATTCGTTTCCTGACGCGAGGTCAATGATCTTGTAAATGTCCTGGCGACTGCGAGTGTTAAGATTAGCTAGTGTGGCGTTTGCGGTCAGGCAATTTTCCAGGTAACTCAATTCGAAAACGTCTGCTTGATCGCCAATCACGTCACCGAGGTTGTACGTGTCTGCTCGGTTAGCCAACATGTCGGGGATTTGGAATTTATCACCGCTCTCGGTGTAGGGGTTGCCTGCCATGACCACACACACCTTGCGACCACGCAGGTCGTAGGTTCTAGAGCGACCCTTGAAAACTCCCTCGATGCGGCGTGTTGCATCACAGAGCGAAATGAACTTCTGTAAGAACTCGGGATTGCAATGTTGGATATCGTCGAGATAAATCATCACGTTGTCCCCCATCTCGAGTGCGAGGTTCAACTTTTCTACTTCTTCACGGGCGCTTACGTTGGGTGCTTCGCCAGGATCCAGTGAGGTGACGTTATGGCCGATGGCAGGGCCATTGATTTTCATGAACGTCAGGCCAAGGCGGTTGGCAATGTATTCCATCAACGTGGTTTTGCCGTAACCGGGTGGCGAGATGAGCAGAAGTAAACCCATCAGGTCCGTGCGTTTTCCTTCCCCTGCAACGCCAATTTGCTTGGCCAGGTTATCGCCAACGAGGGGCAGGTAGACATCATTGATTAATTTGTTTCGTACGAAGGAAGTTAAAACGCGGGGACGAAATTCTTCCAGCCTCAACTCAGCTTTTCGATTTTCCAGTGTTTCATGTTTTACTTCGTGGTATTCATGGAAAGCCGCCACTTTTTGTGTGCTGAAATTTTCCAATCGTTTTTCAAAATCATTAAACTCAAGTTCGTAAATGCCATCTTTAATCCGGGCATGGTCCCCGAGCACGTCCTCGATTTTCGCCACTGTTTTGCCTTGTAGGGCCATGCGTTGGTTGACCGAGTTATCCACGATAATGGCAGCGGATTCAGCGATCATCCCTAAAGACGAGTCGTGATTCTCATGGGTTCCGTCAGATTGGTTGGCGAAGCCAATGAGCCACTGTTGGACGATTTGGAAACGATCTAAGGGAGAATCGAGAGCGTGCAGTTGTTGTTGGAACGCTTTTTCCAAGCCCTCCTTTTTTAGATATTTTTGCAACGCTTGGGCGAGTTTGATCGCGTCAGCGTGTGCGTGGGAGTGTTCAGTGGAAACTTCATCAAACAGATACCCGGCGGCCTGCAGGGAGTCGCCAGTGGTCCCTAATTGCAACTTTTCGCGTAAGGTTTCAATTTCGATGGCCAGGTGTTGTACTAGGTGGTCGCGGCCGTCCGCGTTTCCGAACAGTTGAAAGGCACTTCCTAGCGATTTGATTTGTGCAGACAGTCGAGCACGCTCAGCCGTTTGCGTTTCCAAGTTACACCAATAAATGGTGGCGATTGCTCGCGCGAAATCCCCATACTTTAAAAGGCCTAGTTGTTCGCGTAACTGCAGGTACCCTCGCAAAATTAATCCGGCGTCGTGATCGTGGACACCCTTGATATAACCTTCGCTGTATCGAGGTGACATGAAAGCCAACGCAATTTTGGAATTCTCGACCGCATTATCGCTCAATGTTTTGGCGATTTTGGAATCACGAGTCATCAGAAATGCGAGGTACTCAGATCGATAAACGTCCCGGTTCTCGGAAACGATCGCTTGGTTCCAAATGTCACGATGCGTGTTGATGGCTGGCGAATCAATTTCCTCAAAGAAGTTGGTTCCGGTAAGGTGGAAGTACATGCGTTCGTCTTTGACAACCGCGGATAAATCCAAAGGCTGGACGTTGACCGTAAATTGGTGCTTCCCAAGCTTGATCAGGTTTTGACCGTCAACAAACAGTTCGTTCTTGTCCTGCAACTGTCGAACGGCATCTTCCCGGGTCGTTTTCAAACGACTCTGGATATCATCCACCTTGACGGATTCTTCCAGATCCTGAAGTTGCAGGATTAAATCACGAACCTTTTCAATCATCAGGTCCGAGGCGAAATAGCTGTTGATTTCATCGACGGATTTTAGATTACCGATTCTCGTGGCAATTCCTTTAAGGATGCGGTCGGCCGCGGTTGCCAACGACGTTGCACGCCGATTTCTTGCCTCAACTAATTGAAGTTTTTTGGAATCAAAGGCGGCGTAAATTTCATCCCGCTTGTCGGCCAGCTGAATCACGAACTCGTCAAAT